>JAAFHO010000105.1 GCA_013297575.1 Chitinophagales bacterium | reverse complement strand
AATTTGCCGTGGAAAGGTGCGATCAACGCCCGCGCCGCAGTGTCGCCCAATCTTGGTCTATTTCTTGATAAAACATACAATGCAAGCACACGTTCATTGGACGTAAAAGTAAACGTATCACCCGATGATATACTTAAAGGAGAAATCCGGTTGTCCGTTTATATCACCGAAGACAGTATTGTGGATGTACAACAAAAAGGAACGGTACGCGTATATGATTATGTACACCGCCACGTATTCCGCGATGCACTTTCTGCTCCAACAGGCGATAATATTACCGCAGAGATTGGAACAAGGGAGGCGTTTTCCAAAACATACAGCATAACCTTGCCCGCCGAATGGAATGCAGATCATTGTGCGGTTGTTGCTTTTGTCCATAAACATGGAGATTTTAGTAACCGCCAAATTTTGCAGGCTGAGGAGATTCATCTGAAACAATAAGTTATTGTTGCCCGTTAGAGGTTACTTTCCAAAAGATAAAGACGCAGGCAACTGCGTCTTTTTAAACACTTTTTACCATGAAATATCTATTTCTGGCTTCTTTCGCTTTGTTTTCCTTAGTCAGCTGCGAAGAAAAATCCGTTGTAATTCCTCAATTAGAAATTGGGGAACGCAAAATACTGGTAGAAGAACTCACGGGAGTCCGTTGTCTGAATTGTCCTAATGGCGCAGCTCAATTGCAAGAATTAGCCGAGACACTTGGGGATAAACTCATTGTGGTAGGGCTGCACGCTACATTTCCAACTTTAATCGAGCCTTATGCCGAAAGTAAGTATGATTTCCGCACACCGGATGGCCGCGCCATAGCCGATTATATCTATGTTAACGGCGATCCCGGCGCACCTGCTGCCAGTATAGATCGTGAAATGTTGGCCAATCATACAGAAATTTTTATCAATATGCCCTGGAAAGGTGCGATCAACGCCCGCGCCGCAGTCTCGCCCAATCTTGGTCTGTTTCTTGATAAAACATACAATGCAAGCACACGTTCATTGGATGTAAAAGTGAGTGTTTCCCCCGATGAGATACTTAAAGATGAGATCCGGTTATCCGTCTATATCACGGAAGACAGCATTGTAGATGTACAACAAAAGGGAACAGTACGCGTATATGATTATGTACACCGCCACGTATTCCGCGATGCACTTTCTGCTCCAACTGGCGATAATATTACGGCAGAGATTGGTACAAGGGAAGCATTTTCCAAAACATACAACGTAACTTTGCCCGCCGAATGGAATGCAGACCACTGCTCGGTTGTCGCTTTTGTCCATAAACATGGAGATTTTAGTAACCGTCAGGTTTTGCAGGCCGAGGAAGTTCATTTGAAGTAATAAAGTAAAAAACACATGCGAAATAAATTCACTATTATCCTGCTTGCATTGGCCGTATTGGCCATGTTGGGTCAAGGGCTTCAGACTTGTAATATTTTTTCAGGGAATGAAAAGGGTAAAAAAACACCCATTGCCTCCTCTACACCCACACCTCCGTCATTTTCAGATGCGCCAGTACCTGATTTTAACGCAGATAGTGCCTATTATTTTGTAAAAAAACAGGTGGATTTTGGCCCGCGTGTGCCCAATACAACTGCGCACAAGAAATGTTCAGCAATGCTTACGGCTACATTTCGCAGGTATGGTCTTACGGTGATAGAGCAAACATTTACTGCGCCTCACTACAAAGGTGGCACATTCAATAGCGTGAATATCATAGCGCAATACAAACCAGAAGCCCCAAAAAGGATTCTGCTTGCTGCGCACTGGGATAGTCGCTTTGCTGCTGATAAAGATACCCACGATACCCTAAAACCCATTGATGGTGCCGATGATGGTGCGAGTGGTGTAGGAATTTTGCTAGAAATTGCACGGCTGCTAAAATCTTCTCCTCCCGATATTGGCGTGGATTTGATCTGTTTTGATGCAGAAGACCAAGGCAATGACGATGGCGAGAACCAAAGCGAAACATGGTGCCTTGGTTCACAATATTGGGGTAAAAATGTGCATCGTGCTGGTTATCAGCCTTATTATGCCATTTTGTTGGATATGGTAGGTGCAAAAGGCGCGCGGTTTATGAAAGAAGGTATTTCTATGAGTATTGCCCCCACAACAGTGGATAAAGTATGGGGATTGGCTAATACTTTAGGCTATGGTAATTATTTTGTAAATATTCTTGGCCCTGGTATTACCGACGACCACGTATTTGCAGCGCGTCACGCCAAAATTCCGATGATTGATGTCATTAGCTTACCCAATGACGGCGATCATGTTTTTGGGTCCTACCATCATACACACAATGACAACATAAGTATTATCGACCGCGATGTATTAAAAGCGGTTGGACAGGTGATGTCGGCTGTTATTTGGCGTTCGGTTACGCCTCCGGCAGCCATTCAATAAAAACGCCCTTCCGTTTGGGACGGAAAGGCGCTGTTTCAAATTTGGTCAACCAGGTGTTTTCATCATGTAATCCAGGGTTATGGATAGGTGTTCATCGGATTATAGTAGGCATGTAATATACATCTTGGTAAAAGGTATTTTCGGGCTTTTCGAAGGTCGGGGGCCCTGTGGGGATTATTTGGTTTACTGCTGTTTGGTATTTAATGTTGTAGAGTGGGGAAGTGTGAACTGGGTGGGAGATTTTTTTTAAAATAAATTTATTCTAGGTATCCAGCCATCATCATCAAAGTAATGTTTATAAAATTGGAATCATTGCAGGGGTAAATTTTTTGGCTGGATAGTGGCAATTTATTTTACAGTGTACAAAAATGAGGAACGATGCCGAAATAAAGTAAACGTTTTTGGGTATAGTTTCCTACAACCCCTCTACCCCTATATCCCCCTCCGCCCCAAACCTCCATCTACCAGCCATTGTACGCTCGTAATGGTTTTGCATTAAGTATTCCATAAATAATTCACGGTCAATACTCCGAGCACCCAAACTGAGGAGGTGTCCAGTTTCTTGTTGGCAATCAATTAATTTAAAGTCTAATTTTTGCAAGGCATTTACAAAATAGATAAAACCAGCCTTAGAAGCATTGGTGGTGTAGGAAAACATGCTTTCTCCGTAAAAAATTTTTCCAATAGACAAACCGTATAAACCGCCGACTAACGCCTCGCCATCCCATACTTCTACGGAATGGGCAATACCGAGATCAAAAAGTCTTTGGTAACCTGCCACAAAAGCATTGGTAATCCAACTACCACTATCCTGCCCAGCACGAGGAGAACCTGCACAATTGCGCATGACCCGTTCAAAACAAGTATCTAAGGTATAACGGAATTTCTTTTGGTTAAAAATACTGCGCATACTCTTATGCACCTTTAATTCATCGGGAAAAACTACACAGCGCGGATGCGGGGCATACCAATAAAATACACCCTCGTCTTCAAACCAAGGGAAAATGCCATTTTGGTAGGCCAAAACTAACCGTTCGGGTCGCAAATCGCCCCCAACGGCCAATAACCCATTAGGCTCGGCCAAATACGGTGGGGGAAATGCAATATCATTGGAATTAAGGCGATAAACAGGCATTGTAAAAACGATCCCATGAAAGGACAGCTACAAAGGTACGCAGGATACGATACCTGCACAAATCACCGCTCAGAGATTTTTTTTACTAAAATTATATACCTCACCCAACCCCCATTAGTATATTTGCGTAATTATGTACAGCAACACAATTAAGGCGTGTTTGCGAGACAAAATACAAGATGAAAACGAAAAATCTATATTAAGGAACGAAAAATAACGTAATTACCTCTATGAAGGTAGCACTAGATATACTATCAGCGGCCCAAAAGGGCGACCGAAAGGCACAGTACCTGCTGTACAAGCAGTGTTTCCCTGTGCTGATGTCTGTTTGTGCGCGTTATCGTTATGGAGAACAAGATGCGGTGAGTGCTGTTAATATGGCGTATTTGAAAATTATTCAAAATCTCGATCGGTTTCCCCCCGATGCCGTTTTTGAGGCTTGGATAAGACGGATTCAAATTAATGTACTGATCGACGAGTTTAGAAAAAATAAAAAATGGCGTACGCAAGTCACCCAATCGGATGATATGACACTGCCATCTATCAATAAATCACTCGATCCACAATGGAACGAGGCTGACTTACAAATGGAGGCCGGCTATATTGAGCGCATGCTCAATCGGTTACCGCCTGTTACCCGACAAGTATTTAACCTTTTTGCATTGGATGGGTTTTCCCATAATGAAATTGGTAACCTGTTGGGTATCAGCGATGGCACCTCCAAATGGCACGTTAATTCGGCGCGTACCCAACTCAAAATTTGGTTAAGCGAAGTAAAACTGTAAATGCATGGAACACTTTGACGATATGTTAAGAAATAGTTTGGCTGGTAATGCCTCCGATTCCCGCTTTGAATTCAAAGAGGAATATTGGTTGCAGGCAATGGCTTTACTGGAATTGGAAGAACAAAAACGCAAACGCCGTCGAGCGTTGGCGTATTGGAGCGTGCTGGCATTGCTATTGATACCAGCAGCAATATGCTATTATAACCGCCCACATACCCACCATAATGTACCCGCTCCCGTTCAGGAAAATTCAATTCCTTCGACCATCATCTCCAATATGGCAGATGCTAAAAACAATACACAACAGGCTCAAAATCAATTAAATACAACAAATAACACAACCATTAACGGTACTGGTACTACCGAAAAAAACTATAACCCTTCAACGGTAGTAATAGCAACCCCAACAGTTGCCTTACCGCTAAATACAGCAAACAAGCAGCAAGCCAATATAACAGAAAAACAGAAAAACAGCAAGCCAAAACAAACAACTACGAACTACGCATCAGGCTCCAGCAACTTGGAACAAACAACTACAACCCAAGCACCTGGTCTGAGTAACCAAGCGCAAATCACCTCGAATACAATACCCACTACAAACAACCCCGATGTTTTTTTTAATCCCCCTAGCACGGTCCCTGAACAGACGACAGTAGCCTACGACCAAACATCTTCTCCTGCAATTCCATTGGAAACTACTCTTCCACATTTTGTCATCGCATCGTTTGATGTATTGCCTGCTCGCGCAATAGCGGCAGTAACAGGTGGTCAATCAACAATACCCTCGTTGGCCAAATACGACTTGCCACTGTCAGTGGACCTACCAACTCCGATGACTAAAGTACACAAAGATCAACGTGTTCAGTGGGGGATTACCGCTTCATTGGGCACACCTTCGGGCCTATTTATTGATGAAAAACCGGGCATTGCGTTAGGTATGACTAGCCGTTTTCGCTTGAGTCGTAAATTTTCGATCAACACCGATTTAATTTGGAGAAGATGGAAAGGCAATAGGAATTTTAACAACTATGAATATGTCAGCGCTAATAACGACGCGCTACTTGCCGACTTGGTGTCCAACCAAAACTCGCTCAATTATAGTTTTGGTTATATCGCCACCGATATTACTACAGCACCTAAAGCATTCCATTTGTTGGAATTACCAGTATCTTTGCAGTACCGAATAAAAAAAGTAGCGTTGGAATGTGGACTGGATGTATCTGTACGTTTGGTAGAAAGTATTTATCAAGAGCAATACCAAACCACCAGCTTGGATGCTGCTCAGTCGTTAGTAAAAAGTGGCCGTAGTTATCAAGCGTACAGCAAATCAGATCGTTTCCAAACGGCAATTTTGGCAGGCGTACACTGGCAACCTAGTCGTAAATGGAGCTTTGGTGTACGTACTTATTGGAATACCAGCCCATCATCTAACTTGAATTTTCAAAAAAGCAGTGACTTTAATTCCAATGTACTTGTTATTTCTCCCACCCACGCTATGACTGCGGAAGCTCGCATAGGGTATTTCTTTTAGCAAACTGGTGAAGGCAGACCAATAGGGACAATCCAAAACATAGCCTTTTACATGAAAAAATTAGTTTTTATATCTGTTTTTGCTGCATTACTCCTCTCTAGTTGTAGTAAAGAAATTGGGATACCTATTCTGCCCGAAACACCCGTATTTTTTGTCGATGGCACAGTCGATGGCGTAGCATACTCCTATACGGCAGGAAGTGACGGTATTTACCATTTTACTGGATATTCAAGAGAAGATAACGGCCAACAGGAGCAAAGTGGACGCTTCTCCATTCAAGACTGCGCAACGAGTAATTGCGCAAACTCCATCCAATTCATTTTTAAACGCAATAGCAATAGCAATATACTATTACAATCCTCCAATATTGCTTATAAATATGCAGATAGTGCTAATGTGATTAATGGAATCGTTTTCCCTATCTCTGTTGTCCCAACACAAGATACACTCTACTCCAATATTGCCGTAACCGTTTTGGAATATAATGGTGGTAGCCCAACAAACACAATTGCCAGCAGCAAAAACAACCTGCCATTACAAGCCAATATTACGAAAGAAGACAAAGTAAATATTGGAATTGGTGCTATACAGCGTTCTAATGGCGTAAAATATGCTAGCCGTATGGACTATTTCCCGTCGGCACCCGATAGTTGCAAACCAGTACAAATACGTGCCGATATAACAGGGAGCAAGGTAGTTTTACAAGCGATTACTACCCAAGCGCAAGCGGCTTTTATATGGCAGAATGGCGCAACAGGTAGTCAATTGAGCAGAGATTATGTACCTGGTGCGGCTTATGCGGTTACTGTTTCTTCGGCAATAGATGCCGCCTGTTCTGCCACTGCGTCAATAGGTAATTTACCTGATATTTTACAAAACACCACCCTTCTTACTCCTGCTTTTTCTATTGAACACTTTCCTGCCGTTGAAAAAATCAATGCAGAAGGTGTAGAAATACGGAGGTACGACGATACAGGTGTTCTGTACAGCAGTGCAAATGCCATACAAACCGATTCTACTTATTTCACCATTACAAATATGAGTGACTACCTGACCAATGAAGCGGGTATTCCAACTGTAAAAATGGATATAGAATACCGATGCTTGGTAAAAGCGCCCGCAAATAGTTCTGGTTCGCCTGCGGCAATTTTATTAAAAGGAAAAGGCGTAATTGCAGTGGGTAAAAACTAATTTTACTGAATTAAATATCCACCTATTGCGCATTCCATACACCTTTTTTGATCGCAGTACTTGTGTTTGAGTTGCAGCAAAGCCTGTGTTTCATTGCCATTACGAGGCTTTAATCCCAATACTTTCCAGCCTTCTACAACAGTATTTGCTTCGGGTGGTAAATCTTCGAGCCACCCCACCGCTTTGGTTTGAATATGGTATAAATGTCGTGTTTTACCATATAAAAACAAGCAAGGGATGAGGGTATTGATAAGGAGTATATTGAAAAAATCACTACCGAGGCGTTTATCGCGTTTGGTGGATGGAGCGTCAAAACGGTAATGCGTAAGCCAATAGCCATTCAGTTCTATTTGAAACAAATTTTCAACAATATCAGTTGTTTCTGCTTCCAAAATTTGAGAGAACAAATGTACCGATTGGTGCACCAATACCGCAAATTGAGCAATACGAACGGTTGGAAAATTGGCGGGACGTAACCTCAAAAATTTCCACAAACTACCATCCATTGGCACTAAACCATATTTCTGCTGTAAATAGCGGTATTCTTTGGCGAGGTGTTTGGGGTATTCTTCTTTAAAATCGGCATCCAACAAACCCGCTTGTCCAAAAAGCAGTGCTTCAATCTGGAAAAGATCGTTTTTGTGTTTGGCCAAAATAGACGAAGGCAACGAACGGGCCAGCATTTCAAATGGTTCACAATTGACTTTTAAACCAAAAGAGCGCGCTAAAATACGATAAAATGCTTCCTCCCAATGGTTTTCGGTGGCGGCCAATTGCGCGGCTAAATCAATGGTTTTTTGTTCCAATCGCTCAGCACTGAGTCGGTCATACCAATTCAAACGTACAATTGGGGGTGTTTCCATTAGCCTCGTTGCACAGGGAATCCATTTTTCGCCCTGCATCAGTTGTTCGTAATTGACCAGGAGTTTGATATTCACATGGTTGCGGAGGATCAGGCATGGAATCAATTCACCATTAGCGCGGTAAATCGGTTGGTCGTCTTCCCATACCACGTGCAGTACAACATTATCGTAAGCGGGGTCCGAACTATGGCCATGCGCATTCCATTCGGAGGATCGGACGTGCATTTCGATATTACCCGCCCATTCGGTAGTGCCGACGCGGATACGACCATTAAAAAAATCGGGGCCAGCATGGGTATTATACGCTCCGGGCTGGAGGATAATGAGCCGTTGCTGATCGGTAGTAGCGAGGTCATTGGCCTCGAATCGGCGCGTGCGCCACAAGAAATGGAGAAAATCTTCTCTCATGTGATAGGAAATTTAAGAATGACGGTATGTTCAAACGACGGTGATAGTGTGCAAAAGTAAGGGTATTTTTTTATTTCACCACCCCTAATGGAACTTTCGCTTGTTAAATTTAGTTTTTCACCTAGGAATGAGGATTAATACCAATACATTGTTGTAGTTTTACGCCCATGTATTTAATCCGCCTTCTTTTTTTTAAACGCTAAAAATATTTGAACATGGCAACTTATCAAAATTTTAAAAATGACTTACTTGCACAACTGGCCAGCAGTAATGATACGGCACTAGTTGAAATAACCGAGCTATTATTGGATTACACCGATGGCCTTATTGCTGCTTATGTTACGGGCACTCCGCCTCCAGTTATTGACACTCGCAATTCTTCGAGAAGTATGGAGGCCTTAGAGGGATTAGCATCAATGGATGATAGTGCAGAACCACCACCTATTATTGATACTAAGAATCCTTCCAAAATTACAAATAACCCATCCAACGGAGTAAGTTAAAGTAATGCTGAAATACCTGTTATTGTATTTATTTACCGTTTGTTCCTCAGCAAATATATATGCTTGGCAGGTAGCACAAACAAATAATCATTCATTGCCCGATAGCATTGTATCGGGTATGAATGATTTTTATTTTGAAGGCAAAAAAATTAGTTATTTACTGGTTATTGCTGAACGAGAACATTACAGAAACCCTGAATTGGCCTTAAAAGTAGCGAATGAAGCCTATAATCGCGCTCGGGTGAAGGCAGATAAAAAACTAATCGCACGTGCGGCACTTTGGTTATCTTGGTTGGATTTTCAGTATAATATCGATGAAGATTTATCCAATACGCTTTATTTGGCATCGTTGAGTACCGATTTGTTCCGCCAGATTGATGACCCAGCTGGCTTGTCGTGGGCATTGTGCCTAAAAGCTGGGGTAACCCTTGATATTAATCAAGATACAATAAGTCCTACCAATTATCTCAATGAAGCGGCTTTACTTATTCCCAAAATAAAAAATCATACGCGGGATTCTAGTTGGATTTTAGCCTATTGGAACCTCGTCTCTGGGAATATTAACCATAAAGAACAACATAAATTATACCTCAAAAGCCTACAACTCTATGAGCAAACGGGGGATAGTACCCGAGTTGGTAGAATCTGCCTAAATCTGTGTAATACAATGCTTGAAAAGCAAAATTATGAAGCCGCATTTGCTTATGCAAACCGGAGCGTAAATGCTTTTCGGAAAGATGGGTTTAAACTTTATCAGCAAGAAGCTTTTTTGTCTTATTTTAATATACACTTGCTCCGGTATGTCAGTTTCCCAACCGATGAAAATTTTGAAAAATTAATACAATTTGACCAGTCTCCAACAGTCAATGGAAATCAAGATTATGCTTACTTGATGCGATTGGGTATGGCTTATAATCAAAAACTCTACTATTACTCTGAAGATCGGAGAAAACGACTAAAGATTACTGAAAATCAAAAATATACCTATAATTCACATGAAATAGCGTTAGCAGACACCGCTTTTCAATACTTTAAAAAATCTATAGAACTCGCAAAAATAAACGGTAAACCAAAAGATATTGACAAGATTTATCGAAATATGGAATTTACCTGTGCGTACTTAAATAATTGTGATGCAATCAAGACAGATGCTATTAATACCTATAAAGAGGCATTGGTCAAAAGCCAAAAAAGTATAGTCGAAGCGCAGAAAAAATTAACCGAAGGCTATAATGAAGCACAAGAACGCACCATAAAAGAAGAACGTACGAACTTAAAATATACTATTTTCGCAGCATTAGCGATCTTAGGATTTACAATACTGGCTTTCTATAATATGTATCAACGGCGGAATATTAGAAATATGAACCGCGAATTGAACAGCCGAATGGAAGCCTTGCGGGCGCAAATGAATCCGCATTTTATCTCCAATGCGCTCAATGCTATTGACTCCTTGGTGAACCAAAACCGCAATAAAGAAGCATCGTATTATATCATTCAATTTTCTAGGTTATGCCGTATTATCCTCAATAATTCCCGCAGCGAGTCTATCCCGCTTGGAGAAGAACTGGATATGCTCAAGTATTTTATGAATCTGGAAAAATTGCGGATGGACGACCGCCTGCAATATCAATTCGACCTCGATACTGCCCTCAATAAAGACCAAATTGCTGTGCCGCCCATGATACTACAACCCTTTGTGGAGAACGCCATTTGGCATGGTATTGTACCTAAAACAGGCCCCGGCTTAGTCAGCATTAAAACCATTAAAAAAGACGACAACCTGTATCAATGTATCGTTGAAGACAATGGTGTTGGGCGTGCTCGTTCCGCACAGTTAAAAGCGGAATCTGTGATGTCGCGCCCTTCTTTTGGTTTGGCAATTACCGAAGAGCGGATCGAAAAATTATACCAATTAAGAGGTAGCCAAATTGTTACCGAAGATTTATACCACCCCGATGGTTCGGCAGCGGGTACCCGTGTCACCATCACTTTACCCATACAAAATATTAGTGCATGAAAGCGATCATTGTAGAAGATGAAAAAACAGGACTGGACAACCTGATTATTAAACTGACCAATAAATGTCCTGTGGTAGATATTATTGACACTTGTAGCACAGGCGAAGAAGCCATCCAAAAAATTGCAGCACAACAACCCGATTTGGTCTTTCTGGATGTCAATCTCGGCTCCATGACGGGTTTTGATGTATTAGCACGATTGCAACACATCAATTTCAAGGTAATTTTTACTACGGCTTACGACAATTATGCGATTAAAGCCATTAAAAACAATGCTTTGGATTACCTCATAAAACCCATTGATGAGGATGAACTCAAAGAGGCGGTGCAAAAAGCATGGCGTATTTTAGGCGAACAGGTGGTGTCCAAACAAATTGCGGTACCCGTAGAGCAAGGTATTCGGATGATCAGTAGCGACGATATTATATGGTGTGATGCCAATGATAACAGCTGTTTTATCCACCTCAATAATGTAAAAGAACCACTAAAAATACCGCGCTCCCTCAACGATTTGTTCCTAAAACTACCGCATCAAATGTTTTTTAGGACGCACCGCTCGCATGTGGTCAACAAAACCTATATCGACCATTATTCCCGTGATGGTTTTGTGGCCATGAAAAACAAAAAGATGGTAAGTGTGGCGAGGAATAACAAAGATGAGTTTTTGAGTTGGCTTGGGGTGGAATAGCATTGTCCAAACTCAGCAACCTGACTTATACCAAAAATTGGCTTGTTCCTTCTTTCTATTCTACGGACATTTGTGACAATTATTAGACCTTATACCGAATTCGTTTCGTATGCTGATAATGGTTAATTTTCGGTAAATCTTCGTTAAATTTTTCGCCGAAAATCGCCCATTTCGACTGCAAAATTTGCCTTGATCTGACAAAAATTTCCTCATTTCAGCATTACGACCTTAATTCGGTATAAGGTCTATTATTCACAATATAAAATTTACGATATGACAAAAACTACAAAACTCATGGGTGTCCTCTGTTGGGGTTTACTGGTACAACAACTTTCAGCACAAACACTTTGCTCCTTTCCTCAATCATCGGCCACCCTTGAAATCAATAATATCAAGGCACGGATTTCCAATAGTGGAGATTTATTCACCGACGGGCAAAATGCAAAATATACCTATACTCCAGCAGGTGGGGTGGGTAGTATTTTTGCAGCATCGCTTTGGATGGGTGGTGTTGATCCAGCGGGCAATCTCAAACTTGCCGCAATGAGCTACCGTGTGGCCAACAAAACTGAATATGCAGCGGGTCCCTTAAATGC
>JAAFHO010000104.1 GCA_013297575.1 Chitinophagales bacterium | reverse complement strand
TCGCAATATGCATCAATTTGGGCAATAAGAGTTGATCGCCAGGCAAATCTACATATGTTTGCCAGCATAGGTGCGTGCCTATATCTTGTACTTGCACGCCAACTTGCCTCATTTTGCGCCGTAATTCGTAGTTGACTAATTTTTGGGTATCATTGGCTAATAAGTACTTTTTACTGCTCACTGTTTCCGTTTCAGTGACAGATTTGAAGGTCGTACGGTAATTCTTTCTAACAGCCATAGCCACGCTGCTGCTCTCTTGGCGTAGTTGTTTATGCACGTTTTCCTTTGCAATTTGCGCGGAAGTGTTCATGTCATAATTGGTGCTGGTCTGTATTTCGGACGTGAAAAATGGCACCACAATATCCGAATCGGTTTCAACACTCACCCCAAAATGCGTTTGTGAACTATTATTTTGCCGGATAGCATCGGCAAATTCATCCTCAATAAAACCCGCGTTTGACATACGCTGCGCACTTTCGCTGCTATTTTCGCTATTGCGTTCTAAAGTACTACGACGGGTACTGATTTCTATTAATTCCACTTTTGAGCCAGGACTCAACCAAATATGTTGCACTGAAGGCCCTAAAAAAGTATCAAATTCAAAAAAATACTGGCGGAACAAGTGGACAACTCCAATAGGCGAAAGCACAACTTTGTCTAAATCGGTTTTTACATCAAAATTTTCCAATGGATCGATCAAGCGACGCATTTGTTCAAAAACAACCATGTCAATCGGATCAAGACCGCCGCTGAACATACGAATCAATTGGTCAAATTGCGCCGCACGTACCAATTCAAGGAGTACACCAGCCATCAATGATTCGCGTTCTACAATATCTTGAACGGCTTTTATTTTGGCAGCATCATTGTCACCTACTTCTGCCATATTAATCCATGCACCCAATTCGGCATGAACGGGACTCATGGTGTCAATTTGTAGAATAGAAATATCGTAGAGTGCTTGATTTAGTGCTTCGACGGTCAATAGGCTCGCCAATCGTGTGGCATCCAATGGAATACTGTCGTGTTCCATTTGTTTGGCCAAGTGGCGCAACAATAACGAATCGGAGAGTCCCGGTGCGAGTTGGATTTTAATCCCTTTAGGCGTGGCTACAGCTACATCTATCACGTATTCGGACTCGTCCATGATGACATTTTTGGGTGGGAAACCTACATCCATACCATCTTGAAATTCGCGCACAGTTACCTGTGGCTGGAGGCGCGAAGCCAAACGTTGTAAGGTGGCATCGGCAAACGAAAACCCCGGTTTGAACCGCTGTACAATGCGTTTCGATTTCCAGCCCAAAAGAGGTTGATAGATGCCATACATTTCGCTGGCATACGGCAATGATTTCTTAAATTTATTGAAATTTATGTCCATTTGTATTGAATTTTGAAGCAAGATGGAGGTGGTGGCTGCAATGTGGTGTTATGTTTCTAATGATCGGTGAAAAATATTGGGTGAACGGCGGAAAGGGGGCATCTTTGCACCAATTCTACCATTAAAATAAATTAAAATGATGCTTGAAATTATTAATATTTCCAACGAACGTGAATATCGCCAAGCACTTGCGGCTATAGAACCTTTTTTGAAAAAAGGATTTGCCGAACTTAGTGCACAGGAAGACGAGGAATTGGCGCGTATATCTGCGCTTATTGAGGTGTATGAAAATATCCAATATCTGCCGAAAACTGAATATCTGAAATAAGAAATCCCCATTCACCACCCAAATTTCACCATTCCTTAAAAAAATACAGCATTCCTAGAAGAACGCGTTACCTTTATTGCTTCTATAATAATGTTGTTACCCGAAAATGCGGCATATTTTTTTAATATTACTTTTATTTGCGCCGAATTGCGCCAAGATGATGTATGGCCAAACCCGCGCTATTGATTCGCTTACCAATTTGGTCAAATCCGCCCGACAAGATACCCAACAGGTGCGTTTATTGATCGCATTGGCGGATGCTTACAGCGCAAACTTGAAAATGGCTCAGGCGCTGGAAACCGCCAAAACCGCCCGATCGCTGGCGGAGTCACTAGGTTTTGAATCGGGCAGGGCATACGCCATAGATCGGCAAGCCGGTGCTTATTCCATAAAGATGCGTATAGATAGCGCGTTGGCGTTGTACCAAAGTATCCTGCCGTATGCCGAGCAAAAAAAAGACAATCAATTGGTTTTGAGTGTGTTAATTGGTATCGGTACCAATACAATGAAAAAAGGCAACATCGATGTGGCGCGTTCTTATTTGTACAGAGCATTGTCATTAGCACGGAAAAGCGGTTTCCTTAAATACGAAGCGATGGCCATTTATCGAATTGGCGGCACGTACATGGGCGAAGAAAGGTACCAAGAAGCCATTGATACATTGGTGATTGCAGCTGATCTGATTAAAAAAAGTGGCAACCAAAGGATGTACACCGAAGCATGTCGCAATATAAGCGATTGTTACGTTTACTTAGATATAAAAGACAAATCATTGGAATGGGGGAAACTGTTTTTACAGGCCGGGCAGGTCTTACGGGATTCGGAATCTATTAGTATGGCCAATCTTTCTATTGGAACTATTTTTATAAATGCCAAGCAGGCTGATAGTGCCGAAATATACACCCTACGCGCCTATCATTTTATCGAAAACAACCACAAAAAATTCAATAAAACCCAACTGTACTATAACCTTGCCACCATCAATGGGCTAAAAAACGATTATACAACACAACTAAAATGGCTGCTCAAAGCCTACGAAATGGAACGCAACCTCATGGGCAATGTGGGCGAACATTTGGTGTATGGAATGAACTTGCGCGGGGCCTGTTTTTTGAAATTAGGTAGAATTACCGAAGCGCAACAGTGTTTTAGCGATGCTGCCCAACAAGCCACCAGATTAACCAATAAAGCCGATGCCTATTATGGGCTTTATCAAGTGGCCGAACGCCTCCACCAACCACAAAACGCATTGAATTTTTACAAACGCTTTGTCGAAACGCGTGATTCAATGTTCAATGAGGAAAATACCAAAAAACTAACCCAAATCGAGATGAACCACGAGTTTGCTAAAAAACAAGTGGTCATCAAAGCAGAACAAGAGATGGAACTCACCCTCCGAGATGCCGAAAATAAACAACAAAAATGGATATTTGCCCTGCTTTTTCTAGGACTTTTGGGTACCGCAGGTTTTGTTTTTTACAATTATCGACAACGCCAGCAACGCCGCCGAACGGAACTAGAACTCGCCAACCTCCGCGCCCAAATCAACCCACATTTTATCTTTAATTGCCTCAATAGTATCTATCGTTATACCAAAGAACGCGATACTGTAACTGCTGCCAAATACCTCCAAAAATTTAGTAGTCTGTTGCGGCTAGTGCTGGAAAACAGTCGAACTGAAAAAATTACCCTTGCCCGCGATCTGGATGCCCTGCAATTGTATGTGGATATAGAAAGCCTTCGGTTTAAAGAAAAACTACAATATGCGCTAGAGATTGACCCCGAAATTGATACAACATTTGTCCAAATTCCCGGTATGCTCATCCAGCCGCATGTCGAAAACGCAATATGGCACGGCCTGATGCACCGCGAAACAGGCGGCCAAATCAAAGTAAAAATAACCCAACCGCAGGAAGCATTGCTCCGAATTGAAGTGGAAGATAATGGTGTGGGCCGCGCCGCCGCCGCCGAAGCCGAAAGCAAAAGTGCACTCACTAAAAAAAGTCTAGGCCAAAAAATAACTGCCGAACGCCTAAAAGGAACTGGAAAACTCGCTTTTTCTGAAACAATTGACCTGATTGATGCCCAAGGCAATGCTATGGGGACACGGGTCGTGATGGAAATTCCATTATAAAATACACATTTATGAAAGCCATTATTATCGACGATGAACCCGATGCAGTAGAAGCGCTGCACCTTACGCTGATGGAAATCTGCCCCGAAGTAGCGGTAGCAGGCAAATACACCGATCCTGTAAAAGGGCTGTCGGCGATACGCGACCAAAAGCCAGATTTGGTGTTTTTGGATATTGAAATGCCTGTTTTAAATGGGTTTCAGTTGTTAGAAGAACTGGGTGATATTGCCTTTTCGCTTATTTTTTCTACGGCTTACGATCGGTTTGCAGTCAAGGCATTTCGGTATAGTGCTATTGATTATTTGCTCAAACCCGTTAATCCCGACGAGCTCCGTAAAGCCGTGGACAAAGCCGCCGAAAAACAAAGGATAGATAAAATACAAATAGACCTCCTGCGCCAGCAGTTGTATGCACCCGATACCAAGCGGTTCGACAGAATAGCCCTACCTTATGCACATGGCTACACTTTTGTGGAAATTGCAGATGTTATGTATTGTGAATCGGATAGTAGTTATACCAAATTTTTTCTTTCCACGGGTGAAATGTACTTGATTACCAAGACATTAGGTGATGTAGAGGAAATGCTTTCTGGTGGCGATTTTTTTAGAATCCACAAGCAATTTTTGGTCAATATGCGCAATATTCGCAGTTATATCCGTGGTGATGGCGGCTATGTAGTGATGCCAAATAAAGTCAATATTCCTGTATCAAGGATCAAAAAAGAAGAGTTTACGGAGTTGTTTACGCGGTTTTAACAATTGCAATTCATTGGTACTTAAACAAATTAACATTTAAAATTGGACGTTTAGCATTTAACATTATTCAATTTTAAATATTAATTTATTAAATTTCATTCCTGTGCCTATTTTGCGCAGACCCAATGCTGCAGCAAACAGCGTAGATGCTCCTGTTGACTTTAAAAACACAACAAACTAATTGTTTGTAAAAACAAAAAAGACAACCACAAAAGTAAAAAAAGCCGTACTTTTGTCGTAGAATTTTAAAAAAATATGATAATAGCAAACCCAATATATGATGTCGTATTCAAGTATCTTTTAGAAGATTTAGAAATAGCGAGGGAACTACTTTCAATGATTTTGGGAGAAGAAATTGTTAGTATAGAAGTAAAACCCCAAGAAACCGCTGCGGAACTGAGGGGGAACAATATTAATATACTACGTTTTGATTTTAAAGCTGTCATCAAAACCAACACAGGTGAATTTAAAAAAACGTTGATCGAATTACAGAAAGCCAAACAGTTACTAGATGTGATGCGTTTTAGGCGTTATTTGGCGGATAATTACAGAAAAGAGGATGAAATTCTAACAGAAAAAGAAGAATTAGAAAAGCGTCCATTACCCATTATAACAATTTACTTTTTAGGATTCCCATTAGACAATATTCACCGTAGTGTTGTAAAGATCAATCGAGCGTATTGGGATGTGATTACGCAAGAAGTATTAGACGTTAAAGAAGACTTTGTGGAACTACTCACACATGATTCCTATTTGATACAAGTAAGGTTGTTGGCAGGAAAATCAAGGACACAATTGGAACGCGTATTACAAGTATTTAGCCCTGAATATCTGACAGATGACGAACATCAACTGGATTTTCAAGGAGATGTAAGTGAGCCATTGGTCAGGAAAATGGTAGATAGATTAGGCAGGGCCATTGCCAGCGAAGAGATGCGTAATAGAATGGACTTAGAAGACGAGATAGACGGGATATTTGAGCGTGCGCTGGGTAAAAAAGATAAAATAATTGCGGAGAAAGATCTTGAAATTTTAATAGAAAAACAGAGGGCTGAAAACGAAAGGCAAAATGCTGAAAATGAAAGACAGAAGAATGAAGCATTGCTAAAACAAATAGAGGAATTAAAACAACAATTGAAAAAATGACCTACTAGCGTGATACAATAGTAATAATGCATGAAAACCAAACTATTCATTCATCAAAAATGATAGTATTGGCAAATGCGCCAAGTATTCACTTAGGAGTATAATAGTTATTTTTTTCCTTGTATATTTGTACTGCTACAACAAGTTATAAATATACAAAACAATGAAAAAACTAATTTTTATACCATTTATCTCTTTACTCGCCTTTAATTGCTGTATTGGCCAGCAGATGATCGATTTCACAAAAGAGTGGCGTATTAGTGAGTGTTGCTATTCACTTGGAATGACAGATTGCTCCATTACCAAATGCCATTTTGATTCCATTAGTACCGTTATTGATGGAGATGAGTACCATGAATTATTGTTTGATAAGCCGTCATCGTTCGGCGATCCAAAATATTTTAAAGAAGCAAATGGGAGAGTTTACTTTTGGTCCGACTATCTTGGATTTGGCGCGCCGTATTTAGCGTATGATTTTACAGCCCAAGTAGGAGAGGTCGTTTATGTTGGTGTTGGCGAAGGCCAATTGGAGGTAACAGAGATCGACTCAATTGCACTCGCGAGTGGAACGAAGCGTAAAAGGTTAAAATTACATCAAGTTGGTTATCCCAATTCTTATACCACCTATTGGATTGAAGGTATCGGTGGTACCGATGGCGCAATGAATCCCGATTATACATTTTCATTTGATTGTTGGTCTGATTTACAGTGTTACAGGGATAGTTCGCAAGTGCTGTATGCTACTGGAGACTGCGTACCTACCTCAACGATTAACAAGCCAAAGAATGAAAAAATTACGCTATATCCCAATCCTGCCCTAGAGCAGATAATGATCAAGGGGCTGGGGGAAGAATTATTATCTATTACCGTTTTTGACCATTTGGGGCGGCATGTAAAAACGTTAACTCATCTTACATCAACTACGATCGACATAAAAGATCTGTCCAGCGGCGTTTATCTCGCGGCCTTATTCCTTAAAAATGGCAGAAAAATAAATACTACTTTTATCGTTATTTAGTTGAAATGAGATACACAGAAAATTGGGTTAAGCACTTACCTCAAGTGTTGCAAGGTGCTTAAACCCAATTATTATAACCAACTAACGCGTACTACCGTTTCCTAAAAAAAATATCTCCGCTCACCGTCTCCAATGCAATGTGTTCACCTCCTTTTCCAAGTGAAACAGCAATGGTTTTATCATATTCAGTACTGTTTTCGTCCAATTGGAGGTTGTGATCGGTATATATTTCACCCGTCACACTCTGAATATCCAAGTGGGCATTAGCCGTTGCGGGCAAGTCAATATCTACAAATCCGCTAATAGACTTTACGGTTAATGCACCCTTATGTCCCCTTATTTCAATATTGCCAGAAATGGTTTCGATAGACAAATCTGTACCAGCCGGTACCGTTATTTCATAGTTTACTTCAAAACAAATACATCTAGATTTTCCATTCATATTGCCCATCCACATGTTTTTTGTGCCTGTGGAATCACAGGAAAAGCAATTAATACCCCGTTTTTCTAGGTTTTTGCCATAACCTGTTTCGATATACAACTTGTCCTTGCTGTCCTGTACTTCCACTTCGTGTAGCGATCGGTACTCGTCTTTTTCCGTAGTAATCAACGTCCTAAATTGGAGTGTAGGTTGGTCACTTGTTTTTACCGTTATCATACCTCCAAATGGCAAATTCAGCACCGCTTTTTTATTGGCGGGCATTGCATAAACAGTAGCATCGGAGGGGGCAGGGGTTTGGGTTTGCCCCGCGCAACCTATTAGCGCGAAGAGCATGCAAAATATGATGTTTTTCATAGCCTAAAATCGTTTATTTCTTCCTAAGATAGATATTTCCATTGATAGAATTGAGTGAAATAGCCACTCCACCACCATTGATCGTGCCAGTTACGTCACCACCAGATAATTCCTTTAAGCCATTAGATCGGCCATTATCCTCTTGTTCTTCTTTAATATCAAAATCCGTAAACGATTCACCATTCATCGTCGTAATATCGAGGTTGGCTTTTGTGTCAACGGGCATTGAAATATCAATATGTCCATTGATGGTGCTGATATCCGTTGGTTTTTGGGTATTCATTTTGGTAAATTTTATATCAAAATTACCATTAAGCGTATTGCCCACAACAGGCCCCGTCACATTTTCCAGTTCAATCGAAGAATTCGTTAGTTCCACTTCTATTTCCCCACTGATGTCTTTTATTTTAATGATCTTGCCGTCCCAACCATCTTCTTTGATGGTGATGTCTGCACCGGCTGGAACCGTCAATTTGTAAGCCATTTTTTGGCTGGTTGCTTTTCTAATCGTCATTACACCGCCTGCTTCCTGTATATCGAGTCCGATACCAGTATTGTCGGTGGCATTATTGTACATGGGTTTAAGGCCCTTTGCGCGCTCGGGCGGTGGCGGCAATTCTTTGTCAGTAGTCACCTTTAATTCGTTGCCGGTGCTGCCTGCAATTTCAAAATCGCATTTACCTACTTTGAGGATAATTTTTTGTTTTGCGCTGGAACTGAATGCTTTTGAGAACGTTTTTTGCGCAAAAGTCCCTTGCATACTCGCTACGAATATGCCAATCATTAATAAAATCTGTTTCATAGTAAAAATTTTATAGTGTTAAATTAATTTCTGAATACTGGAAGCCGCTTTTTGCCTTACAAAATCTTGCCGACCTTGGTCAAGGCTAAATTCCCGTAAAATAGGAACGGCATCTTTTACCCCAATCTCGACCAATGCTTCTATAATGGCAATCTGTACCTCGGGGCTTTCCTGTTGCGGAAGGCTATGAATCAAAGCGGTTTTTACGGCTGGGTCATTCCCAAATTTGGCCAAAGCCTGGGTGGCTTTCATCCGTACATTGGTCATATCGTCAAAATTCATTGTTTGTACCAAAGCATTGATAATTTCGGGATCGGCTTGTTCTTTTTGCAGGACATTTACCGCTCTTATCCGTTCACTCGCACTGGGTTTATCCAAAGTAGCCAACACCATCATACGTTGTGTGATGCGCATTTCGTCCTGTAGCAACTCAATTTGAACGGCCTGTTGGCGGTTGTTTTTCCAAAGCCAACCAAAACCAAAACCCAATAACAATACCACCGAAGCAGCGGCCAAAAGCCATTCTTTGATACGCATTCGGGTATTAGGCTGAAGCGCAACCTCAGATGAAATGTTCTTTTTTTCGGTTTGGATAAAATCTTGCAAACGCGCTGTCATTTCCTTGGAATCGGGCTGTTCCAAGGTTAAATGGGTCATATTTGCTTGTAATTCGCGCATTTCATCCAGCATTTTTCGCAAATCAGCGTCAGTGGCCAATTGTGTTTCCAATGCCTTTGTGGCGTTTTCCGACAAATTCCCATCGAGATAATCGATCAGTTGTTGTGCAATCTTATCGTTGATCATAGTTTTTCTAATTTAAAATAAATGCTCCGCAATTGCTCCAAAGCGCGGAATACTTTCACTTTCACCGCATTTTCGGTACAACCTAAAATGGCACCCACCTCCGCGTACTTTAATTGTTGGTATCGGGTAAGTAACAATACCTCGCGTTGTTCGCTGGGCAAATAATTCAATGCTTTTTCCATTTGAACCAATAAAATCTCATCATATCCGCCGCTATGGTGATCTGCAATGGCATGTTCCGAGGAAACCGAAAAATCCGTTGGTACTTCCGGTTTTTGTTTATAGTAGTCATCGGCGCGGACATTGCGGGCAATTTGGTACATCCAAGTTCGGAATGTCATACTGGTTTTGTACGTATGCCGATACCGGATGATTCGTTCAAACACCGCCTGCACCAAATCTTCGCTATTGGGCTTGTTGTTGCCCATTTTTAAAAAGAAGTGGAACAGTTGAACATGGTACTTTTTAAACAAAATAGACACCGCATCCAAATGGCCGCTCGACAAAAGCGCCATAAGTTCTTCGTCCGTCTTGTTTGAAAATAATTGCATGCAGCGGTATTTCTTTAGGAACGATAAAAGAATAACTTATTCTTTTATCGTTCCTTATTCACATTCTTTGTCACGTAAAGGAATACTGAAAGATTGGGAAAAGGTTACAGGAATGATAGATTTTTTTTAGTGGGTTGTTAAAACGCCTCCCCAAAAGTCAAATAAAAACCACTGGATTTGTACCCACGACCATAATCCGCCCGCACATTAATTTTTTGTGCTTTGTCCAATAAAAAACGAATACCCGCCCCATAATTATACCTAGTGTTTTGCACAGCGAGCGACTGAAAATCTTCACCCACCATACCCAATCCACCAAAAGCCACCACGCCGAATCGCCAAAACAACGGCTGCCGGAACTCCGTTTGTACCAATAATAGGTGTTTATCGCGGTATTTTCCTTCAAAATAGCCCCTCATACGCTTTGTCCCCCCAATCACAGGCATTTGGTGAAACGGCACATTACCAAACGACAACACCGAAGCCGCATTGAGCGCCAATACCCCTGACTTACCCACGGAGTAGTATTTAGCAGCATCCACGGAAATACGATTGTACTTGAATTGACTGCCCGTTTGCTTGGATTCGGTGTATAAAACGCCCTCCACAAGCCAGCCTTTATCGGGAAAAAAAATGCTATTTCTGGTATCGTAATTGAAACCCGCTCCAACCCCCGAAATACGCCCGCCGTTGCTACCCGCCACTTCGTCTTGGATGAGCAAACCATCAGGTGCGCGCTTGGTAAACGTAAAATCATCATAAGCATAACGCAGCCCTGCGTAAAGGTGCTCTTTTACTTTTCGGCTCATATTCAATCGGATACGCGGAAAACGCGCATCGTATTTTTCGATATAATCGGGGGAAATGCCATTCCCAGTCCCAAAATAATTGAAAATATATTTAAAATATCCCGCTTCTCCGCTGATCCAGTATTTTTGGTTTTGGGGAAACAATTGAAATGGGAAATACAGTAGCACTTGCCGGAGTTGGGTATATACAACACCGACTGTAACACTCGATCTCCGTGCTCCAAGGGAATCTTGTTTGAAATTAAAAGTAGAAAGTCCACCGACACCACCGCCCCATTTGGTATCGGGTGTGTAAAAAGCCACTGGAAGTGCCACTATTTTGAAACGATTGGGGCTTTTGGGTGCTTTTTGCGCCAATAACTGGCTGCAAAAGCAAAAAGAAAGGAATAAAAGTATGATTTTCGTCTGCATACAGGTATAAACGAAGTAGGGTAGGGGATGGTTTTTTAATTTTGGGATTAACGGGGTTTTGTCGGGTAGGTGACTATTGTTTTTGGGGCATTTAGCCGTTACAATCTACTGTCTTGCGGAATTTTATCATGTATTTTGATTTTAATTTGGTCGTTGATTGTGGGGTATTTATCTTTGCTGTATATAATGACGCACTATAATCTAATACAAAACAGGCCAAATCCCAACCATGGGCATACAACGCCTTCAAAAATCCAACACCAAAACGCGCCATCCCTCTCCTGTCACCGGATTCGTATAAGCATATAAAACCTCAAAACCTACCCGCTCGTGCGCACGCATAGAACGCGGGTTGCGCTCGGATACCTCCGTGATCACAAAATCGAAATGGGGCTGCCATACGGATTGAAGGTGTTGGTACAAGCCATCGAATACGCCTTGACCCCTGTATTTTTCGTTTACACAGATCTGTCCCATGACAAACCATTTTTGATCCGTTAGCGGCGCGTTTCGCCACGAAAGGTTATCCAGTCGGGTAAACATCGGTTCTAAAATAGGAATATTTTTCCGAAAACTACGCGGCATCATCAGGGCGTAACCTGCTAGTTCGTCATTGGCACGTGCAATAATGGACGGATATGCCTCATTCATACGCAAAAGCACATCGGGGTCGTGCCGCACCGTGACAAAACCTTGGGCAGATCGCGTTGCTTCATCGGTGGTTGAAATATGATTTGCGGCTTGTAGTGCCAATATATCTGCTATATCCTGGTGGCCAGCAGCGGTGGTAAATTTGATATTTATTGGTTGCGACATCAGCATAGAATTGTGTTTAGGAAATAAATTCCGGGTGTAAATTTACAAAGTTCTTCAGAAATTATAGAGCAGTACATGTTCTTGATGCCTATTTCAAGTTTCGTTCAAAATTTTAAAATAACTTTGCGCGCAAAATTCCACTATTATGACAAAAAAATGCCCACTCGGCTTTGTAGCCATTCTTATGTTTTCATTTGCCACTCTATTTTCCTGCAAGTCATCGTCCAAAATAACCGATGCGCCACGCCCACTAGAGCAATACAACCATGTGGACAGCCTGCCTTTGGTGTCCAATATTGCTGTACCTATATATATTTCGATCGACGATTTGGTGCGTAACCTCAATATTTCGCTGAGTTCAAAAGCATTGTACGAGGATTATTCCTACGAGGACAATGGCAAAGACGACCTCAT
>JAAFHO010000103.1 GCA_013297575.1 Chitinophagales bacterium | reverse complement strand
ATTCAGGCTTCAGATTTTGGTCTCAGATTTTCTGTTTTTTTGCGCGAATAGCCTACCTATTTAAGTAGAAAAAGAGGAAATATGAGGGCAAAAGATGTGCATCAATCTGTACCTTTATTTCGACACCGTTCCTTAATACCCGATCCTAGGTCGTTGTGGCCTTTGTGCGTTATACTCTGGCTTATGGCCGGGAGCACCTACTTTTTTATCTTCTTCTCTAAAATCAACAAAACCAAATCCTAAGTGTGGAAATTCGCCAAATCCACAGAAATAGGCGTATTCCATAACTTCTGGCGGTGCATTCAACTCCAATTCATACACAAATCCACGCAATTGCGTCAATCCTTCATCACTATGCTTGAGGTGGATCAGTCGCGATTTTGCTTGACCAATCAATTTATACTGCATTGGGAACGAAGGATCCAGCAGTTTTAATGTGGCCAATGATTTGTATTGGTGTGCTGCTTTAAAACGACGTATAAGGTGTGTGAAAAAACTGATATCATAAGTCTCCGAATCCGGTAAAATATAAGGATTAGGGACTGGAATATCTTCAGTATTTGTAATTGAGATGGGCGAAATAGCCTTGAACTGCAGTACTTCTTTAAAGTGTGGACGGGGCAAAATTTGCCAATGTTTTACTTCAAAAAAGGCAGGTTTACCTTCCAGCATACCCAATTGTAATGGGGATTGTCGGAATAAACTGACGACTTGTTGCTCATAGTTGGCGTTCAAATATAGCGAAACCGCTATTTTTACTTGATTTCCCAATAACTTAAACTCTTGACGGACTTGATCCATCTCGTAAGGGAAAATAGCCAACGGGCTAAATGTAAATTGTTTGTAACCTTGTGTCGCGATGTTGAAGCCCATATCTTGCACATGAGCAACAAGTTCACTACCAGCCTTTGAAAGCGCCGTAAATATCCAACTGGAAATCTCGGACTGGTAATTGATCGGAATAATGGTACCCTTTTGACATGAAAGGATGAATTGGATCCGCATTGTGAGGGTTTATTTGATTAAAAGCAGATTAAAAATCCGTTGTTTTGTTTTTAGTATTAAAAACGAAGTTTCGTTTTGAACGCACAAAGTTACGAAAAGTTTATAAAAATGCAAATTATTAAATCAAATTTGCAAAATTGGTACATGGTAATAGTGTTATCATTAAAATTCATTCCTTAAGTAGTTGTACAGCGTAAATCAAAAGTGTTTGCGAAATCTTTTTTGCTGTACAATCTACTTAGGAATAATAAAAGTGTAATCGGTTACTTAGGTCTAGTTCAGCAATTGTTCAGGTTTTCGGGAAAATACAATTGAAACAAGTGCTTGAATACATGATAATTACACTTATGCAAAAATGAGGCCGAAAATTTATCTTTTGAAAAAAAAATTTCAACAAATACTGATTTACCTTTGTTATGGTATATATCAGCAACGGAAATAATTATGACAAATTCACAACAAACACTCATCGAGGCTTTACGTGCTACTGCACAACGTTTGCGTTCTGGCGCTACTTATTCTTGGGGCCACCATGGCCAATGCAATTGCGGCAACCTTGCCCAAGTCGTTACTTCTTTCACCGAAGCAGAAATACAACGCTACGCTATTACTGTAAATGGTGAATGGACAGAAATGGCGTTGGAGTATTGCCCAACTTCCAATGCTCCTGTGGATTTAATTGTCGAAAAACTTGTTGAATTGGGGCTTACCCACAATGATATCCACCATATTGAATACCTGAGCGACAAACGTGTGTTGAAACACTTACCCGGCGGATTTAGGTGGTTAAAACGCAATAAAAGAGAAGATGCTATCCTGTATTTTGAAGCATTTGCTGCAATGCTCGAGCAAAAGCAGGAACGTGGTGTGCTCGTTTTGGCATCGTAATAATACTAGGGTTGTATCCAATTAGATGGAATCTTTTGCCTCACTACCCGATCTAAAGCGACAGGTAGGTTAATGATATCTAGTTGGCTCTCATAAGCAACGTATTTGGTTTCCCAAATTGGCTCAAATTTTTCTTTGAAAAACCGCAGTGATTTATACCCTGAAAAACGGGGTATGTGTTCATAAGCCAGTTTAATTATATTTTCGGATACATTGGTTGGGTGTTCCAAGCCCGACATGGGTACCAGACCTAAGTTGCAGGAGGCATATCCTTTTGATTTACAATACAAAAACATATTTGCAAACATAAAATCCATTGATCCATTAGGCGCATCTTCGGTGCGGCGCATGAGATCAAAATTAGCCTCTTGTTCGGAACCTCCGGGTATGAGGTTAAGAAAAGATAATATTTTCCCGTCCTTGTTTTCTAAAGTCAGTACAGTCTGATTTTTTATTTCTTTTTCATCAAATACACCTTGCGAAAAGGAGAGTTCGGTGCGGTGCAGCATTTGAAGCCATTCGTTACTAACGGCGTGGAGTTGTTGGAGTATCCTACTGTTAAGCGGTGCTTCATGTACAACAAACTGATAGCCCTCTCGCTCTATTTTGTTGAGCGCGTTGCGCAACGACTTTTTTTCTTTGCCGTCCATTGAAAAGGTATTCAGGTTAACAATGGCCTCCTGACCAAGGGGCAATAAATGCTTCCCCAAAGATCGGTACAGTGCTGCCGAAGATTCAGGGATGCGGTAATATATGCTGCGCATCCCGTTATTGTTACAAAATTGGTCAAATTCAACTACGCTATCTATCATTGTTGCCTCATCAGGTGCAACTGGGTTTTCTAATACCAATGCATAACGTGCCGTATTTTTGTAAGCAACAAAAGATTGGCCGCTTTGGGGAAAAAAGAACTGTTTGTCGTGGTACGTTTTGAAATAATCTAAAGGCGACTTTCCATACGTTTTTGCTAGTTGAGTCGCCTTTTCTAAGGCATTTTCATCGTTCTGGAATTTTGGAAAAATAGGAATTAATGCCATAAATGCCAAAAAAATCATGGAAAATCCCCCTAATAGATGGATCAGAATCAAAAAATCATGGCCAAATGCAGTTAAGGGATGTAAGCCAGCGGGATCTATCAAAATAAAACTTTGACAGGCATAAATAAACGATTCATACCACGTAAAATCTGCGCCAAAATGTACATGGTCTAATAACCAAAAACCATACGAACTCAACAAAAGACAAGTTAATACGATCATCAAAGCGGGTACCCAACTGTTGCGTATGGCGTTTATGTTTGTATGTACATTGTACTGGTTTCGCTGGTACAACAAGGCACTTATCACCAATAATGCCAGTGTAGATTCTTCGTAATCGAAGCCTTTTATCAAGTGACTCACCAATGAAACAGCACTCAATACCAGTGCCAGCCACCAGGCGTTTCGTAATCCTTTCAATAAATAGTAAGCAGTTGCAAGCAGTACAATACCAATCGCAACAGTCAATGCCGCTGAAGCATGGCTGGTAGCAAGTGGCAGGTAATTGCTGAGCAATTTTGTGCGCTCTGCAATGGAAGGTGTTATACCTGAAAGTATATTCACTATGCCTAGCAACAGCAATAATACTGCAGGGGCAATGCGAACAACCAAACTACCCGGACGAAACACAAATACTGGAACAGACAATAGTAAGACGATCCAAAACTCGAAAAACCGAAATAAAATTGCCGTGCTGACGGCCTCTACTGCCGATAACCCAAAGTGCATCAGTACAAAAGCCAATAAGGCTTCTACTGCGCCCACACCCCGCAAAAATGGTGAAGTCATCAGCACAATGAGTACTGCAATATAACTCGCAAAAACCATGGAGAAACTAGCGGACTCGCCCAACGCACGTACTGCTATATATACATGTAGCACACCCACCACTTCTACTAAACACGAGAGCAATAGGACGTATAAAAAATATCGAATTTGG
This sequence comes from Chitinophagales bacterium, assembly GCA_013297575.1. GTDB lineage: Bacteria > Bacteroidota > Bacteroidia > Chitinophagales > Saprospiraceae > M3007. The sequence continues at coordinate 8,307 of JAAFHO010000103.1, read as the reverse complement.
AATCGTGACCAATCTAATTCATCCAAACGTGCGGTAAAAGCAGGTAAGTAATGTTTGCAGTTGCGGTAAACAATACCTTGCTGTACAAAGTTAACAATTGCCCAAACTAAACTACTCAAAAGAACACTAACAACTACAAAAGCCGCTACCGCACCTCCGGGTAATATATTTTGGGTCAGCATCCATCCCAAAGCAGGGAGTACAACAACAACCATAGAAAGCAGTCCAGCAGTAGAAAAAATACCCGACGCACTCAGTACATCATTGGTATGTACTTTTTGGCTACGTGCGATAGATGCTCCAAAAAATGCCTGACTGGAAAGAAATCCGGCTGGAAGTACAACGCTGATCAAATTTCGTTTTAAATATAGCCGTGTCATTTCGCCTCGATCCACAGTTAAGCCAAGTGATTTGAAACTTTGGACATACATTTCGCTGTGCAACCCAATATAAACTAACGAAAGTAATAACCCAGCCAAGATCCAAAGACGGTCGCATAAGACCAATGCATTGTAGATTTGATTCACGTGAACACCTTCTTCCATTAGAAAGTGTAAGCCAAAAAAAAGCATGACTAGGGCAAGTAGTGCAGCTAATATTGTTTTTCGAAGGGACTCTGTGATTGGAAATTTCATAATAATAAAGTATTGTGTGTCAATCAATACATCAAAAGTAGGATGTCAACACAACAACTAAATATGGCTTTCGGTAGGTGCGCTAGATATTTCGGTCAAGGAGGGACAATAATCGGTCATTCGACCGAAAAGGTTTTTTTAATATATACTTGAGCCGCTTCTACTTGCGAGCGAATCGTATCCAAATGACGAAGCAGGATATGGTGGCTTGCCTCTTCCTTACAGGCTATTTCAAAGTGATTCAATAATTGTCCAAGGTTTTGTTCAAACCCCATATATCCTACGGTGCTTTTCATATTATGCACTGCACGAGCTGCGGTTTTGTTATCGGCAGCAGCAATGGCAACTGTAATTGCGTCCAGATCTTTGGGTATTTGAAGGAGGAATATTTGAGCCAACTCTCGCTGGTATTCAGCATTACCCAAGGTCGTTTCTTGTAAATAAGTTTGATCTATTTTTGGTGCAAACATTGGATGGCTAGGTGCTGTAAAATTGACGATGAGTCTGCGTAGTTCATGCTCATTGATGGGCTTTGAAATATAATCATTCATACCGGAATGCATACATTTGTCCCGTTCGCCTGCCAGCGCATGAGCGGTCATTGCTACTATGGGTAGTTGGAGGTGGAGTATATCTCGAATCTTTTGAGTTGCTTCATAACCATCCATTTCTGGCATTTGTATATCCATCAGCACCAAATCGAAGGCATTGGGTGATTTTGTTAATAAGTCAACCGCCTGTCGCCCATTGTGTACCATTGTATAATCAAATTGCCATTCATCAAAAAGAAGTTCAATCACACGACGGTTTACGGGGTTATCTTCTACGACTAACAAGTGAATGGACGCAGGGATCTGTATTATTTCTGTATCCTCTGTTTCGATTTTTTGTTTTTGGGTAGTCGCAACAGATCTGAAATTTGGTGTTGCTTGTACAAAGGGAATTAAAACCGTAAAAACACTACCTTTTCCAACTTCACTTTGCACGGTTATTGTACCATTCATGGCCTCAATAAAGTGTTTGGCAATGGATAATCCTAGTCCGGTGCCACCATAGATGCGTGTTGTTTGTTCGTCCGACTGCGTAAATCGCTCGAATATGCGCTCTAACTGTGCAGATGGAATACCAATTCCAGTATCTTTTACTGTGATACCTAATGTGATCTTATCTTGCTTTTTGGTGGACGCTTTATGCTGGTAAATATGGATTGCTATTTCGCCACGATCTGTGAATTTGATGGCATTGCTGATCAAGTTGACTAAAATTTGTGTTAGTCTTGTAGGGTCACCGATGAGTTGTTGCGGTAAAGTTGGGTCAATATCCAATACAAATAACAGATTTTTTTCGCGTGCTTTGTCTATAAACATTTGCTGTACGGAATGGAAAAGTCCTTCTAGTTCAAAGGGAATTTTTTCAAGTGTAACCATTCCAGACTCAATTTTTGATAAATCCAGTATATCATTAACGATATTAATGAGGGTTTTACTGGCCAACTGTATATTACTGGCCAGTTCTCGTTCGCGGTTATTCAAATCACCCCGCAGTAACATATTCCCAAATCCGATGATGGCATTGAGCGGGGTACGAATTTCATGGCTCATATTGGCCATAAATTGTTTTTGCAATCTTGTGGCCTCTTTGGTTGCATAAAGTGCTGTTTCTTGGGCATCAAAAATCTGTGAGCGTTGGTCGAAAAGGCGCATATTGATCCTGTACAACCGATAACAAGCAAATGTCCAGCACATTAGAAAAACGATGGTTAGAACGCCCCTGGTTAATTGTGTGTCGTGTACAATATTATCGTTTTCTAATTCATTGATAATAAAAAAAGCAGCGGCAACTAGCAGCCCGATAACGATATAGATACCGACCACAAAGCGGATTGCGGCGCGTCGGAGACTACTGCGATTTTCTTCCATTGTTACAAAATTTAACTTTGTTGTGATATAGACAATAGCATTATGGCTATCAATTGAAGCGCAATATAGCGGTAATTGGTCAATTAGGATATTGTAGTTTTATCGTTCCTTCGCCGATAAAGTTTTGTACAACAAAATAACACCGAGCATAGCCATACGCCCGCTCGGTGTTTTGAAACCAACTTTCGCTCTACTTAAACATTCTACTTATAATAACTATGAAACACTATCTTATTGTTTTTCAGGCTTGGTGTATGTCTTTGAGCCGCTGCTATTGAGATAATATTCGCCACCTCGTGGGCCGCGGTACATTTGTCGCCCTTTTGCATCGTGTCCAATCATTTGGTCTTTATCTGATATGATCGGTGCATTATTACTCGATGATTTATTCAGTCCTTTATTGTTCGTTTTTGCAGGGGCGGTAGAGACACCTTGTGCTTTTGTTTGAGGTGTCTTTTCGGCTTTTGGCTGCGGTGCTTTATTGGGCAATGAACCAATCAATGCATGTTGAGCAGGTGCATTTGCATCGCTAGATTTAGATGCTTTATTGGTTTGCTTTTTACGACCTTTTTTATTGGGCGTGGCCGTGGGTGCTCCTCCTTCCTCCTTTTTGGTTGCTTTAGCGGTTTTGTCAGCCTTGGATTGCTTCATTTTAGCTGTTTTTTTCCCTGCGGTAGCTGTCTTGGGTTGTTCTGCGGCGGCGGCTGTCTTGGGTTGTTGGGCTTTGGAGGGTGTTTGTACCGCTTTAGGTGTAGCGGTAGTAGGCTTAGTTTGAGCAAAAGTAGTTTGTACGAAACTCAAAAGAGCAATAATTGCGATGGAAAAAACTTTTAAATATTTCATTTTAATTATCAATTAAAAAGGTGAGTGACCGCAGAAGGAATCGAACACTTCGTAGCCCTAATAAAGAGTTAGGTACTCTGCCACTGAGATATACGGTCTTAGTGGAGGCTATCAAATTTGCTTCATAAATGAATCTCTCTCATTTAAATAATTGCAAATTGCCTATTCAATAGCCTCCTAATTCTTAGTTATATTACAAACCGATGCACTATATTTCCTTGTGGATCAAGAACGACTCTTTCTTCTTTCCATCCCTTTTTAAGGTGCATAATATAATGCGTAACTTCTTTTTTGCCATTTTTTATGACCTCTTTGTCGCGGCGATCCGTCCAACCTGGGTATTGTTTAAGGAGTGTTGCAGACACTGCGGAAGGCACTACTACATTTTTCAGTACTTCTCTGCTATTCAGCAGTTTCCCTTCTGGTGTATATGCTGCAACTGAGTGCATGTTTTTTCCTTTAAGTTGGACTTCATAATAATCAAGTGGCCCCACCATATCATTTTTTTGCACCTGTACCCATCGCTGCTCATATAATTTGGAAGGGACAAGTAATGTTTCATCTACAGTAAAACCGGGAAAATCTTTGGTGGTCTGTTCAACGATCACTGCGGGTACTTTTATGGTCTCTACTTTAGATTCATAGAGTACTGTTGCACTTGTTTGCGCTTGTACAGCAACAGATGCTAAGAACAAGAATGAGAGATAAAATACTATGTGCTTTTTCATAATCGTGTTGTTTTTTATGTGAAAATGAATAGTATGATTGATGCAGGATTGAACTATTTTATATTGGTAAGTTATCAACATCGAACGATCATTTTGTTCTCCTTCGTAATTGATGATACAAAGATGCGGTGGTGTACATTGGCTGGCAAGCAGTGTTCGGTTGGCGAGCCTAAAGTGTCGGTCATTGGGTACTTTCTTTCGGTGGGTAAAATATTTGGAGGAGTAAAGAATGCTTGGATATTATTTCAGGTTAAGGAAGTAAGTTCTGCGGCTCTGTAGGTTTGTGCATGAAATTTTTACAACTTCCCAAGGTCTATACACAAAACCTAATGACGCTTTGTATTAAAATGTAAAGAACAAAAAAAATAGGCAAGATTTGCGTCTTGCCTACATTGCATAAAACCATAAATGGCTTTTGCTTTCTGTCATAAAAATAGTGATCTCTAAATAAGAGACCTTAAGTACATTAAGAATCTTATAAAATGTTTAACCGCTCCATTACTGTGGGTTTGAAGGGTTCGCTGAGTGGTATGGCTTGCTTGCCAATAACAATCACCGACCCTTCTTCAATACGGTCGATCTTATCCGTATTGACGATATAGGAGCGGTGAACGCGCACAAAACACGGGTGGTTCAAATGGTTTTCTACCGATTTCATGGTTGCGTGTACGGTATATTTTTTGTCTGCACCCACAAAAAACTGCACATAATCCACCATTGCTTGTACCCAAAGGATCTCATCAAACCTAATTTTTGTGAGTATGCCGTTGGTACGCACAAATAAGAAATCCTTTTTCAAACTTTCTTCCAAGGTATTATGGGTGCTGTTCCAAATCTCTTTTGCTTTCACCATTGCTGCCATAAAACGTGGCAAAGTGATGGGTTTTACAATATAATCCACCACATTAAGGTCGAGTAATAAGTATGACCAATGGCCTTACTGGGAGGTTTTGGAGCAATTCAATCCCGCTCATTTCGGGCATTTCTACATCTAAAAGGAGTAAATCTACCTTTTCTTTTTGTAAAAAATTAAAGGCTTCCAATGCCGATACACACTCACCTGCTAAAGTGAGATCTTCTATTCCTGAACCTAATTGCCGCAGTACAGCACGCGCCATTGGGTTATCATCAACTATTAAATATTTCATCGCAGGCGCAAATTTAAGCACTTTTCGCTTGGGAAGGGGCTTTTAAGTATTTGGGCACAATTAATTATGTCCAAATACTTATTATACTCAAATTCCATCCACATACTTTATTCATCCAATTTTAAATCTTTTACATTAGCCATGAGCTGATTAAGTCGGGTTTTTAGTGCCAGCGTTAATTCTTGTGTTCCGGGTTTCATTTTACGGATTGCCGCTGCAAGGCTTGCCGCCTCATCGGCTACTGCTCCCGTTTTTGTTTTTTCAGCGGGGTTATGGTATTCCTTGCTGTTGCGCAAATGTACGCTGAGTCCCATGAGCCGATCTGCAAAAGCGGCCGGAGTCCCATCGATCAGGGTATTGGTCCCTTCATAGTATCGGTGTGCAAGACTCTCTTCGGCATTTGCAAAATCAATCTGCAAGACTTCTCGCTCTTGTACCAAACCTGCTTCTACCCTAAGCGACAAACTGTACAATTCGCCTATTCGTTGTTCCACCAATTTTCGTTGCGGGTTATGGTCTTCCTTAGGTGCCTCTTTCAATAATTCCTGCGCGCCTTCCCTAATTTTTTGAGCGGATTCAAGCATCTTTTTTTTATCAAAAAGAGTGAGTGCACCTTGAAAATATTTGTCGGCGGCCAAATCCTTTTCAATGTTTATAGGATTATTCAGCACATTTACGACGGGTGTCGTCTTTTTTGTGGATTGAATGCCCCGGAGCGGTGTTGCCGCTTTGGTAGAATCTACTTTTTGTGCTTGTGTGCAATATACACTAAATACAAAAAATATGGCTAATGATAATATTTTAATTAAGTTTTTCATAATGAAATTAAATGTTAAATGTTAAGAGAATGTATGTTTAAGTTGAAGTAATGGTTACTTGTGCATGAGTATAGTAGCCGCTACTTTTGCAGCATCATTATTATAGTGGTGTGATCCGGGTATTTTCTCAAACCAAACTTGCTTGGCACCTTGTAGTGCTGTTTTGAGTTCGTCGCCTTCTTTTTCTCCGCTAACGCACAAAACAGAGGTGTTTTGAAGGCTTTTTATTTCAGCCACAACATCGTAGGGCCCAGTCGTTTGTCCTAGCATACCCGCGATATGTATCTCAAAATCTCCGCGAGTATCAGCAGACAGCAGTACCATCTTTCCTGATTTTTCTTTCAATTCTGAAGGCAGTCGATTGAATAAAAAGGGGGTAATATTCGCTCCAAAGCTGTATCCAACGAGTACAAATTTGGTTTTGCCCCAAGCCGTGAGATATTGCTTGATGATCGGTGCGAGATCGTTTACGGTGGTTTCCGGTGTTTTCTTTTCCCAAAAATAAGACTGACAGTTAAGGCCAATACTCGGTACGTGTTTTGCGGCTAGTTGATCGCAAATTTTTTGGTCAAACCCTGTCCAACCACCGTCGCCACTTAAAAAAAACACCATTGGTTCTGATGTATCGGCAACAGCAGTCGTAATGGTCAAGGGTAAACCTTTGGTATCGCCAAGTACGTTCATGTTGTCCATTGCACCCAATTGTGACTGGTTTTGCTTGCCTAAATTGGCATTAGTTGCACTCGTATTAATAATATCGGAACAGGCTTGTCTAAATTGAGGCATCCAATTGGAGGTTACACTAAACCCGTGTCCTACTTTTGGCAATAATTGCACCGTTACATTTTTAACATTTTTAAAAAAAATAGATGTCGTTTCGCAATTACAATCTTTATCTATTTCACCATGTAGCACCTCCAATGGCGCGCCAGGTACTACACCAGCATTGAACATAAAGCCCTTATCCTTAGGCATTTTATTCATTGTGAGTTGCCCGGAACCTTCGCAAAGTGGTTTGTTGAGTTGTATGTCAGGGCAAAAACCCATGATGATGCCCCCTTTAAATGTATTGATTGGTGCTTGGCAAAGCAAGCCATAAGTTAGGGTTGCGCCTGAAGAATAGCCGACCAAAATAGGTTTATGATAATCGGGTAATTGCAACTCTTTTTGTACAAACTCACTTAGATTTTCGAGGTCGCCAGCGGGATAAAGGCATTGTTCGCTTGTTTTTTGTAGTTTTTTATAGTATTTGATAATGTCAATGCCCACCACAAGGGTTTTCCCGTCTTGTGCCATTGCCTTTGCCATATCAATAACGCCTGAGTTCCAGCCGCCGTCTCCACTCAAAAAGAGTGCTACGGCAGCAGGCTTGATACTATTACCATATAGTGTTACTTTCCCAATGGATGGATAATCTAGTTCTTTTTGTGGCACCTGACTGGAAGTCCATATATCCTTTTGGGGTACAGTTGTTCCTGAGTCCAAGTTTGGATGAGGTGCTTTTTCAATATCCGACGCATAGGTATTATTGGAGTTGGTAGCATTAGATGGTGGATACGCTTTGATACAGGTAGTTGTTGTTAAAATAAGTGCAACTACGCATGATGAGCAATACAAAAAGGTCTTTTTCATAATCAAAAAGTAGAATATTTGCTCAAAATTACGTTGCGTGCTCATTGCACTTTTAAGGTGTTCGGTAAGGGCGGTAATTATATCGGTTAGGACGACTAAAGTCAAGGTAAAGTAGGGAAAAGCAATTTTATTTATGCAAGTGGTGGTAGATTTGGAGTCCCCCAATTAGTCCCCCGTATGCATGAGGAGGCAGTCCGCATCGCAACAGCGCGATACAAATCCGAACCACCATCGAAGTTTTACAGCACACACACCAATACGGCGGGCGGCAGTCCAAGGGGGGGAGGAGGAGGCATGCAGTTCCTCCCGTGTTCGCTTCGGCGAGTCGGAGAGGTGTCATGTCAGTCCGTATCGCAGCCAAAGCACGTCATCTACGGGCGTTTGATAGGTTGCCACAGTGCTGAAGATACCGAAATCTCTTGGGTGGAAAGTGTAGCGTGAATCGTCGCAAAACACTGACCAAGACTCGGAATTGGAGCACTACCCCTAATTCGTAGGCTTTTCTGGCGCAGGTGCGCTTGCATGGTAATCCCTCGCTACCCGTATGGCATAATCGTCCAATAATTCCAATACCCGTTCGCGTT
>JAAFHO010000102.1 GCA_013297575.1 Chitinophagales bacterium | reverse complement strand
GTATTAATAATAAGTATTTGTTTGGATTAGAAAAATATATCCAAAACGATTCTTTGAGGGCGAGGGTAGCGTGGAATACTATGACATCTCCGAATATTTTTACTACGCCTCAACTGCCTTATGGATACCATAGAGTGGTATGGACCGTAGCCGATGAATGTGGGAATGAAAGTATTTTTGAGCATCGTTTTACCGTATCGGATGATTGTGCTCCGCCAGTGTTAACGTGTATTCCTGATATAACAGTTGCTATTCCTTCGATGGGTGCTGATACGGTGACGGTTACTGCTCTTGATCTTCTTTTCAGTGTGATGGATAGTGTAACAATGCCCAATCAAATCCAAAAAGCCATCGAACATGAACCATTTGGTACCCGTTTCCCTACCAATGCATCTGGTGGACCTCAATCATTTGTTTCGTTTGATTGTGATGATATTGGTTTTCGTCCTGTACGTATTTGGGCTAGAGATGCTTTTGGAAATGCCGCGTTTTGCAATTCGATTGTGGCCATTATTGATCCAGAAGAAGTGTGTACGGACTACCATCCGGCAATAAGTGGTACAGCGCAAAATTTGATCGGTCAAACTGTAGTTTTAAATTTTGACCTCTTTCAAATGCCGGATACTTTATTGGTGGGTTCATCGCTCAATGCAGATCCATTTAATTATTACTTTTTCAATGATTTAACGCTATTTGGTAATTATTTTGTGAAACCCAGATTAGAAAGTTCCAACTTAACAAATGGCGTTAATACCTATGATTTGATTTTGATTTCGAGGCATATCCTCAACTTGGAACCCTTAAACACTCCATTTAAATTAATCGCCGCCGATGTAAACCGATCTGGTACGGTTTCTACATTTGATATTGTGACGCTTAGAAAAGCAATATTGGGCACTTTGAATGCTTTCCCGAATAACTCATCTTGGCGTTTTATACCACGAGGTTTCCCTTTTCCTGCACTAGATAATCCATTTGCTACCCAATTTCCTGAACAAATAAATCTTTCATCTGTGTATAGTCTAACAGAAAATGCCGACTTTTACGCCATCAAAATTGGGGATGTGGATTATACTGCTGAGCCAAATCCGATGACAACGCTAGATGATCGAGATGCACCTCTAGGCATGGAATTGTACTTGGCGGAAAAGGAAAGAAAAGAGGGGTGGACGCCACTTTATATACACGCTAATGAACCATTGTTGGGTTTCCAATTTGCCTTAGAAGTATCGAAAAATACATTGTTTCGACCCGTTTTAGTGGACGATGAGCATGTTAGTTTGGATGAAAATGTATTCAGTATCAATTGTGAAAATCCAATTCAACAGACTGCACAACCGATACTTTTGGGTTGGTTGTCGGGAACAATGGAATGGCCAAAAATTATTCAAACGCCCACTTTAAAACCTGAGGCATATACCATGAATGGCCAAGAACGCAGTATTTTGATGCGTCCATTGGAGCAAGAGGCCAATATCCCGCAGCAGATAAGGATACAACCGAATCCATTTTCGTCCCAATTCAGGCTTGATTTCGCGACTGAACAAGAAGTGGATTTGATCATTACAAATATAAATGGAGTGCCTTTTTATACCCAAAAAATGGAGGTAGCAATTGGTTCGAAATCCATTACTATTGATACACAAAATTGGCCATCTGGTATTTATTTTGCCACTATTAAAGATGCTCAACAGACCATTACCATGAAAATGACAAAAATTTAATCGATGTTAAGTACCGAAAACGTAGCGTTTCAATACAATAGTGAGCGTGGATTCTTGTTCCCTCAACTGCAGTGCAAAGCAGGAGAAATACTATTAGTTACTGGTCAATCTGGGTGTGGTAAAACCACTTTGCTACACCTTTTGGCGGGCATATTGCATACCAATCAAGGCAAAATAAATATCAATAATACAGATATAAACACCTTGTCATCTGTACAAAAAGATGCTTTTCGTGCCAAAAATATTGGATTAGTTTATCAAAAAGCCCATTTTTTGGCAGCATTGACCGTACTGGATAATTTAAAACTACCGGGTTGGCTGGGGCATAGTAAACAGGATACTAAAACCATATTAGGCTTAGCCGATCGCTTAGGTGTTGCGCATACCTTAAAGCGATTGCCCTCAAAGTTGAGTATAGGTGAACAGCAGCGCATTTCTATCATTCGTGCGGTGATCAACCACCCTAGTTTGTTGCTGGCAGATGAACCTACGAGCGCATTAGACGATCAAAATTGCGATGAAGTGTATCATTTATTGAGTGAAATGGCAGCACAGGGTTCTGCCTTGGTTATCGTGACACACGATGGTCGATTAAAAGAAAAGATCAAGCATCGGGTTGATTTGAATGTATAGTTCATTTTATATTACAGTAACAAAAAAGTATGTTTTTAAATATAGTTTGGCGGAATTTATGGTTTAAACCACTAAATACTACATTGAGTGTGGTTTTATTGGCCTTTAGTACAGGCATTATATCTTTGTTATTATTGGTGCAGCGCCAATTGGAACAAAAGTTTGAAAACGATTTAAGGGATATTGATTTGGTGGTCGGTGCTAAAGGTAGTCCATTGCAATTGGTATTGTCGGCGGTGTATCATGTAGATGCCCCAACGGGTAATATCAATTTGATGGAAGCGCAAAAATTGATGCAAAATAAGATGGTCAAACAGGCCATTCCACTGTCTTATGGTGATTCTTATCGTAGTTTTAGGATTTTGGGTACCGATACAAATTATGTCCACAAGTATGAAGGAGTGTTACAAGATGGTAAATTCTTTGAGCATTCGTTGGATGTAGTGCTGGGTGCAAATGTTGCTAAAGCCACCGGACATAAGGTAGGCTCTACTTTTCAAGGCACACACGGCGAGGCAGAACAAGGGGAAGTACACGAAGGACATGACTATACTGTTACGGGTATTTTAGCCCCTACACATACTATTCTCGATAATTTAATAGTGACTCCGCTCTCCTCTATTTGGGAAATGCACGACGAGGGAGCGCACCACGATGAAGCCGAAGCGCAGAACGGAGGTGGCCATTCGGCACATGAAGACCACGCAACCCATGACGAAGCCCTTGATTCTACCCGTGAGGTAACGGCCTTTTTGGTCAAATTTAGGTCACCAATGGGGATTATGACTTTTCCCCGAATGGTGAATTCGGGTACTACGATGCAAGCCGCGGTACCTGCTTTGGAAATGAATCGACTGTTTCATTTAATGGGTTTGGGTATTACGACATTACGTATGTTGGCCTTTGCAATTATGCTTATTTCTGGATTTAGTGTATTTATTGCTTTATACAACCGTTTAAAAGAGCGAAAATATGAATTGGCATTGTTACGATCGTTGGGGAGTAGCCGCTTTATGTTGGCGGCATTATTGCTTACAGAAGGTGTAGTGCTTTCTATATTGGGCTTTTTGTGTGGACTAGCGTTGAGTAGGGTAGGAATATGGGTAATTAATGAACAAGCGGGTTCGGATTTGAGGGTGAATTTGACTAATCAATTGATCCCGGAAGAAGGTATTTTAGGTGCAGTAGTATTGGGTGTTGGCATATTTGCTGCATTATTGCCTGCTATTAAAGCCTGGCGGATGAATTTGTCGGCTGCATTGACTGATTAATGTAATTGAAAATCAATTTACTAGGCAGCGAATTAAGTCGAAATATCATCTAGCACATAATGTGATGGTTACACTAAAACAGCATAGGCTATGCGTTTTTATAAATCAGAATTTTTAGCCATTTTGCTAAATATATACAAATAATATATCTATTGCTAGCGTATTTAAACATGCTTCTTCTGTTTTACGCAACTATGAGTTGGCTAAAATAGAAGATAATCTACTGTCTATCTCTAAAAAGTTATCATTTTTTCTCAAAAATTGGAAGTTTTTTTCTATTTTTGCACCACTTTTAATCCATCCAATAACCGACGTAATGCTCAATATTATTTAATCCTGTTCACCTTACTTGCTTATTAATAAATTATCATGTTTTTCATGAAGAGACTACTACTATTATCCGTAATTTTCATAGGTTGTTTTGTTCAAATTATTCAAGCGCAATGCCCACCTCCAGGATTTCCACAACCAGGTAATAGCTGCACACAAGCGCCCATATTATGTCCAAACCTCGATGGCTATTGTGCGACGATCAACAATAGTAATACGGCACAAAATTTTCCCGGTTGCCCGGGCTGGCAATTAAACAACGATGAATGGTTTGCTTTTTTTGCAGGTTCTACCACAATTTCGATGACCATCACCCCGTCCAATTGCTCTCCAGGAGCAAATCAGGGTTTACAAGGCGGTATTTATAAGAACTGTGTAAATACCCCCATGGATTTACAATGCTCCTGTACTGAAAATCCCTTTGAGTTAACTGCCAGTAACTTTATTGTTGGGCAAATTTATTATATTGTGATGGACGGTTGCGGCGGTAATGTCTGCGATTACTCGATTGATGTTACCCAAGGATCAACAATAGGTGTGCCCCCTAATCCTCCGGGGCCTATCACTGGGCCTGCAACAATTTGTGCAGGTTCGTCGGCAGGTTATTCTATTGCAACAGTACCAGTGGCCACTTCTTATACTTGGACATTGACCCCACCAGTAGGTACGGTTACGTCTAATGGTGTTGTGGCTACGGTTAATATTCCTGCTACTGCAACTACTCAAAATACGCAATTGTGCGTCACCGCAGCCAATGCTTGTTACTCCAATATGACACCTTCGTGTATTGATATTGATGTAATACCAAAGCCAACGGCTACTATATCAGGCTCGGGTACGATTTGTACGGGTGGCACCGGTATGGTCAATTTGACGGTAACGTTTACAGGTGAAGGGCCGTGGACTTTTATTCCTCGCCTGAATGGTGTGAACCAACCTGCTATCACCACCAGCGATAACCCTTATACTTATGCTGTTTCCCAAATCGGTAATTATACCATATTCAATGTGACTGGAGGATCTGCGAATTGTCTTGGTACGGTTTCGGGTACTTCGGCAGTTACTGCAGCAACAGTTACTGCAACTGCAGTAGTTACTGGTTCTACATGTGGGTTAGGTAATGGTGCTATTAACCTCTCTGTTTCGGGAAGTGCGCCACCTCCTTATACTTTTGCATGGTCTAATAGCGAAACAACCGAGGACTTGGCTAATATAGTGGGAGGAATGCCATATACTGTTACCGTTACCAGCAGTAATGGCTGTACTACTGCAACTACTGTAAATGTGCCTAACACCAATCCTTTGTTTGTTATCACACCAACTATCGTCACGAATACAACTTGTATTGATGGAAATGGCTCTATTTCTATCAATGTAACGCCTTCAAATTCATACACCTATGAATGGTCTAATGCGGCAACTACGAATAGTATCACCATGTTACCAGCAGGTTCTTACACCGTAACAGTGAATGGCGGAGGCTTGTGTACACAAACTGCGAGTTATAATGTACCTAATGCTCCGGTAAATCCATCCGCTTCTTTTACCACTGTTCCGAGTACCTGCGAGCTGAATAATGGCACTGTTAACCTCAATGTTTCCGGTGGTTTGGCACCATTTACTTTTACTTGGGGAGGTGGTGAAACTACCCAAAACTTAACTATGGTCCCAGCCGGGCCGTATGCGGTTACGGTTACGGGTGCCAATGGTTGTACTACGTCAACATCCGTCACGCTCGCCAACAATAATCCTCCGATCAATGTATCGCAGACTGTTGTTGCCAATACTACATGTAGCGGAGGCAATGGTAGTGTAACGCTCAATGCAACACCAGCAAGTTCCACCTATACTTATACTTGGGACACTGGTGCAACTACATCGTCCTTAACTGGTCTTGCTCCTGGCGGCTATTCCGCAACCGTAAGTGCAGGTGGCGCTTGTACCACAGTAGTCAATGTTACAATCCCAGATCTACCTAGTCTTCCAAATGTAACCTCATCTACGGTGGGGACTACTTGCGAACTTTCGAACGGTAGCGTGAATATTAGTGTTTCAGGCGGTGTGGCTCCTTATACTTTTTTATGGGATGGAGGAGCAACTACCCAAAATCTACCCAATGTACCCGCTGGAACTTACACATTGGTCGTTACTGGTGCCAATGGCTGCACGCGTACTATTACAGCCACAGTAAATAATACCAACCCGCCTATTACGATTAATTCCTCGGTAGTTAATAATACAACTTGTAACGGAGGCAATGGTAGCATCAGCCTGAATGTTACCCCACCTTTGAGTACTTATACTTATCTATGGGATACTGGCGCAACTACATCGTCGCTTACCGGACTTACACCAGGCTCTTATGCTGTTACGGTACAAGGAAATGGGGCTTGCACTCAAACGGCAAATATCACTGTAAATGATAACCCTAATAAGCCTAATGTAACGGCGAGTACCATTCAAAGTACTTGTGAATTAAACAATGGAGCAATTAATGTATCTGTAAGCGGTGGCGTTGCGCCCTATACATTTAACTGGAGCAGTGGGCAAACTTCGCAAAACCTGACGGCTATGCCAGCGGGTAGTTATGATTTGACGGTAACTGGTGCTAATGGTTGTACAAGGGAAATTAGCGTAACAATCAATAATGTTAATCCAAATATAAATGTAAATACCAATGTTGTCCCAAATACATCTTGCAATAGTAGCGGTACTGGGGCGGTTACTTTAATCGTGACTCCTCCCGCAGCATATACCTATTTATGGTCTAATAATGCCACAACAAGTTCACTCACCAATCTTTTGTCAGGCAGTTATCAAGTAACTATAAGTGCTGGAGGGGCATGTACGGAAGTCGTCAATGTAGATATTCTCGATGACCCCAAAGAGCCAATGTTAGATTTCGCGACTGTAGATGCCAAATGTGGTTTAAATAATGGCAGTGTCAATCTATCTGTCTCCGGTGGAGTGGCACCTTATACTTATCAATGGGCAACGGGGCAAATTACCCAAGACTTATTTAACCTATTGCCCGATACTTATATTGTTACGGTAACAGGCGCAAATGGCTGTTCCAATGTAGGCGTTGTTACGGTAGATGATAGTCCAATCATTATTGATATTAACTATAATGTTGTCGCCAATACTTCTTGTACTGCTGTTGGTAATGGTAGTATTACCCTAAGTATTACACCTGCAAATACCACGCTTTCATGGTCGAGTGGACAAACTACAAAAAGTATAAGTAATTTATTACCAGGCGAATATACAGTAACAGTAAGCGCAGGCGGCAATTGTATAGAAGTGCTAACGATTACCGTTGACGATGAGTCCGAGGCTCCCAATTTGTCCTACGATGTCACCGAGGCTATTTGCGGATTGTCCAATGGTGCGATTGATTTGAGCGTTGATGATGGTATTTCACCATATACTTATAAGTGGGCTTCCGGTCAGATGGTACAAGATTTGACCAATAAACTAGCCGGCACATACACAGTAACTGTAACTACTGCAAAAGGCTGTACGGCTACCGTAGAGGCCACTATTCCCGATAATGATCCTGGTATCACCATTTTATCAACAGTATTTGAAAATACCTCCTGTACAGCCCCTAATGGTACTATTTACACGGAAATAGTACCAAGTGGTTATACTTATACTTACAAATGGAACAATAATTCAACAAGTCCTAATTTACTTAATGTAGGCACAGGCAACTACACCGTTACCGTCACCTTAGGAACTTGTATCGTCTCCGAAACCATCGAAATGACGACCAATGCCGTACCTCCTAATCTAGCTGTTGCAGCAACTGCGGCTACTTGTGGCGTAAATAATGGTAGTGCTGCCGCCAATGCATCAGCGGGTGTTACACCTTATACGTACAAATGGTCAACAACCGCCACTACTGCTACGATCAATAACCTCGCACCTGGTGTTTATACCGTAACCGTAAGAGGCGCCAATGGCTGCTCTACAACGGCTAGTTCTACGATAGGAAACAACTCAATAACATTGAATATCAGTGGGTTGATCGTCGAAAATACCTCTTGTGTAGCAGGTAATGGAGCCATCAATATCACCGCTACCCCTACAGGTACATATACTTACAAATGGTCCAACGCTGCCACAACGGAAGATATCTCTGGTCTAAATGAAGGTACTTATACTGTAACCGTAACTGCTGGCCCGACCTGTACTGCTTCGGCTACTTTTATGGTAGTCAAAAACACCTCAGATCCTGTTATTACTCCGGTCATAACACCCGATATTTGTGGCCAAAGTATCGGAGCAATTGATCTTTCGCTAACGGGCGGCGGCGGCGGATACATCTATCTTTGGAATAATAGCGCAGCAACCGAAGACTTGGCCTCTATTACTTCTGGCACTTATACAGTAAGCGTCACCGCTAGTAATGGCTGTACTGCGACCGAGATATTGACGGTGGCGAATAACAGTAATACCTTTAGTTTAAGTGGTGCAGCCACACCATTGACGAATTGCGCAGCTAGTAATGGCTCCATAAACCTCATTGTTACTCCCGTAGGATCCTACCAAATCAATTGGAGTACGAGTTCTGTTACAGAGGATTTAGTGGGTTTGTCTGCGGGGACTTATACTGTAACAGTAACGCAATCAGGTAGTTGTACGGCATCGGTAACTTTTGTTGTCGAGGATAACTTAACCTATCCTTCGTTAAATACTTCTGTTACATCCGAAATATGTGGTTTGAAAAATGGTGCTTTATCTGCTACCACAACAGGCGGTACTACACCTTATACCTATGCGTGGTCAAGTGGTCAAACGACCGAAGACTTGACCAATATTTCCGCTAATTTTTATACCTTAACAGTAACCGATATCAATAATTGTACGGCTACTACAGCAGCAGTTGTGCCCGATAATTCCATCGCATTTGCCTTGGATGGTATTACAACGGCCAATACCAGTTGCGGGGTAAACAATGGTGGCATTCAACTCAATGTGTCACCAGCCAATGGTAACTATACTTATTTGTGGAGCAATACTTCGCTCTTGGAAGATTTGGTTGATATTGATGGAGGCGATTATAGCGTGACGGTGAGCGCAGGCGGAACGTGTACTAATGTTGCCTCTTTTGTAGTATTGGATAATACGCTATCGCCTATTATTGTGGAATCAGTTACGGCAGCACAATGTGCTAAAGCAAATGGCGCGATTAGTCTCAACGTAACGGGAAGTACCATGCCCTATACTTACAAATGGAACAATAATGCAACCACCACGGGTTTAAATAATATCCTAGCAGGCACTTACACTGTCACTGTCACAGGCGCAGATGCTTGTACTACAGAAAATACGATCACTATTCCCGATAATGCATTTTCTCCTTCCATTAGTGGTACTCCGCTAGAAAATACATCTTGTACCAGCCCTAATGGTTCGATCAGCATTAGCGTAACTCCTGCTGATATATACACTTATATTTGGGCCTCTGGCCAAACCACCAATACCATCAACACACTTCAAGCGGGTACTTATACGGTAACTGTAAGTGCTGGAGGTGCGTGTACGGCTGTCTCCAATTTTACGGTAGATAATAATACCCAATCGCCTACTATTGCTGATGTGATTGCGCCATCTGTATGTTCACAGCCTGTAGGTGGGATCAACATTACGGTCAGTGGAGGCATTGCGCCATTTACCTATAAGTGGAACAATAACGCAACTACCGAAGATCTTAGTAATTTGCTTGCGGGTACTTATACTGTTACGGTGAAAGGCGCAAATGGTTGTACGACCACTGCAACTTATACTGTGACCAACGAAAGTAATAATTTCAATATTGCAGAATTTGTAACACCCAATTCATCTTGTACTGTAGGTAACGGTTCTATTAACCTGACCGTAGTGCCACTGGGTACTTACACCTATAAATGGAGTAATAATGCCGTTTTAGAAGACCTTACAGGGCTTTTACCCGGTACCTTTACAGTAACAGTGACGGATGCTTCTGGCTGCGCCATTTCTGAAATTTATACCTTATCAGCTAATATTCAATCCGTTACACTATCGGGTATAAAAACAGATATTCTTTGTTTTGGCGATAAATCGGGCGGTATTGATCTTACCGTTGATACTGGTACGCCTACATATACCTATAACTGGCAACCCGCGCAAGCAGGTAATCCACAAGATTTGGCCAATATCGGTGCCGGTAATTACCAAGTTACAGTTACGGATACCAAAAATTGTACTGCTACGATCGCATTTGCTGTTACGCAACCATCTACTGATAATGCGCTGGATTGCGACCAAAGCAAAACCGTTAGCATCCCCGGTGCAAGCGATGGAGAAGGAGCAGTAACGATTACAGGAGGTACGCCACCTTATAATATTGAATGGACACCAGGCAGTACGGCTACCAATTTACAACCGGGTGTGTTCAAAATTCAAAATTTAGTAGAAGGAAGTTACGCCGTCACCGTCACTGATGCCAATGGATGTCCCGTTCAATGCGGTTTTAATATCGGTCTGGTTGATTGTGAAACCGAAGTCGGTACGATGTCAAGTCTTGCTCTTGCGAAATGCGGTGCGACTTGTATTACCGCAACATATAGCAATGTCGGCCAATTCTTAGACCCCAATGATGTATTGCAGTTTGTGCTGCATACTGGTAATAGTAATTTGATTGTCAACGAATTAGCCCGAAATACGCAGCCTAGTTTCTGCTTTAATCCAACGACAATGACTTACGGAACTACTTATTATATCTCAGCGGTAGCAGGCAACAACGATGGAACAGGCAATGTTGTACTCGGCGATTTTTGCACCAGAGTATCCTTTGGAACGCCCATTGTCTTTAATGAAAAACCCGATGCCACAGCACTTCCGGTATTGACCATTTCTTGCGCCAATAAGCAAGTAAGTGTTACGGGTAATTCAAGTATAGCAGGTAGTGTTTTTCAATGGACGACCACTGCTGGCGGCACGATCATCGGAAATAATAATACCGCAATGATTAACGCTGGAACGGCTGGTAACTATCAATTAATTACCACTGCCAATGGTTGTAAAGATACGATTATAGTAGCCGTAAAAGATATTACTAATGCGCCAATTGCCACTATTTTGGCCGATCCTAATGATATATTGGATTGCAAAATAGACCAGATTATCCTTGCTGGCGGTATTGAGGGTACTACTAATCCAAATACGGTATGGTATTCTAACGGTATGGTATTTTCCAATAATAACCCCGTTCCGGTTGGAGACCCTGGTACTTATACCTTTGTACTGGTAGATACGCTTACGTTCTGCGCAGATACTGCCACCATCGTCATCAACGAAAACCAAGCCTATCCGCCTTTAAATATCGCTAATCCGGCCACAATTACTTGTGCTAACCCGATTATTACCTTAACGGGTAGTTCGCCATTTGTCGGCATTTTATTCAAATGGGCACGGATTAATGGTACTGATACTACGATTATCAGCAATACACCTACAGCAGGCGTATCACAAGCAGGTGTGTATTATCTGATTGGCATTGATCCTGCCAATACTTGTACCAATATTGAAAGTGTTACCGTCACATCTAATGTAGCCTTACCCACGGTAGATGCGGGTGCTCCATTTAATATGGATTGTTTTGGTGAAACATTGCCGCTATCTGGTTCAGCATCGGGTACTTCTACTAATTTAGCCATTGCTTGGAGTACAAATAATGGTAATATTCTTTCGGGAAATACCACACTCACACCATTGATTACTTTGCCCGGTACTTATAAGTTAGTAGTGACCGATAATGTGAATGGTTGTGTGGCTTCCGATGATGTCATCATTCCTCCCGATGCACCTGTGGCCAATCTGTTGGTAGAGCAGCCCGCATGTTATGGCGAGGTGGGTCGCATTGTAGTAGAAAGCGTAACAGGTGGCGCTCCTCCAGTCAATTACTCTTTGAATAATGGCGGATTTACTACTAAAACGGAGTTTAATAACCTTACCGGCGGTACTTATACTTTATTGGTCAAAGATGCACAAGGATGTACCACCACCGCAGAAGCCACGATCACCGTGCCGCCTTTGTTTGATATTACCCTGTTGCCTGACGTATTGATCAAAATAGGGGAGGCTTATGAAATCAATGTGGGTGTTAATGTGCCATTATCAGAAATACGCTCGGTGAAATGGACTCCTTCTGATCGACTCAGTTGTGATACTTGTCTCAATACGATTGCTACACCACTCAAACAAACGGGTTATGAGGT
>JAAFHO010000101.1 GCA_013297575.1 Chitinophagales bacterium | reverse complement strand
GCCGGTTTTGCTTTATTGATCGCTCCACCTGGCGCTCCTTCTTTCATTTGATTATCGGGCGTATTCACCGCCATGCCAGCATCTACTGGGGCATCCACTTCGGCTGCTTTAGGCTTAGGTGTAATGCGCTTAATATCAGAAATATTGCCACTTGGAATGGCATTTAAAGTATAATATGCCGTATTATGTAGGAGTAAGTTATTGCCGTCCACAGATCGTACACCATTCGGCTGGATCGCGTTGATATAACCTGCTCTAAGGCTATCTACCACAATACGCACCCGCATACCATCGCTGGAGGCACGTGCGCCCAATACATTATGCTCTTTAAAATCAATAATTGGGCTACCATATACTGGATGGTATTTATAGGTATAGCCAGTAACGTAGTAATTATCAAGGTTTTCAGCGGTAGCGCGTTGTACTGCTTGTGTAAACTCGATTTCAAATCCATCGGGCATAGCACGAACGGCCTTCATTTCAAAGGGCACTTGTTCCGTCCATACTAAACGCTCTAAAGCATATGGTTCTTTCCCGGTAGAACCCCATCCACGGTTGGTACCACCTATAAATAAATTATTATCAGTCCCTTTTATCATCCGCAAAACACCCGAGCGGAAACCACTTCTAAAATCAAAAGAAGCGCCTTGGTATGCTCCGTTTACTTTTTCCAAAAACACCCGCGCAATCTTGGACATACCTTGGTCACCTACAAATACCTGCCCTGCAAATGGCCCAAAAGCACCATTGGAATCATCCGTAATAATTTCGGAAGTAGAAACCCCCAAAATACCATGAGGCAACCATACACTGGGCGACTTTATACCTTTGCCTGGGTTGTTTTTACCCAATTCATACAGCGTAGTCGTGTATTCATCTTTGATATATTCAGGTTTTTTATTTGGGTCATCGCGTGGATCTACCTTCGCAAATACTGTACTTTTACGCATTAATACTGGCGACTCAGGTCTGTCGGCCCATGCCAGAGAAGCAGGATGCCCACAGAAATCGCCTTTTTCTACATGGGTAATAAAACCAGAGCCCATCCAATCGCCTTGGTTGTCGCCGTAAAAAAAATCGCCATCTACCTCCCCAATACCACATGGAGAGCGCATGCCTGCTGCATAAGGTTGCATTGTGCCGTCTTCGTAGATTTGCATGGCCCAGCCGCGCCAAGGCACAATGGATTTGCCCGCCCACCAGTCGGTACTACCAAAACTTACATTACCCGTGACCATAAATGAACCATCCGGCATGAGTTTAGGGCCAAAGGAATACTCATGGTAGTGCCCCGAAATAGGCCATGCATACACCGTTTCGTAGCGGTCTGCTATACGGTCGCCATTGCGGTCGATCAATTTAGTAAGTTCACCGCGTTGGGCACAGTATAAAGCACCATCTTTCCATACCAAACCAAGTATTTCGTGCAGCCCTGAAGCAAATTTGCGGTAAGTAGGGGCTACACCATAAGGGTTTTCAATGATCCAAACATCCCCACGACGGGTAGAAGCCGCCAAACTACCATCAGGTAATACTGCTAATCCGCCTACTTCTAATATAATGCCCTCGGGGATGGGTACTTTAATAATTTTGTAATAATCGTTTTCAGTAGGTACCTGTACCTCTGTTTCTTGTGCAGTGGATAGGTTGAACTGAATAAAAATAAATATTATGGTGAGAAAACGCTGGAGCATAATAGAATGAGCTATGAGTGATGATAAATTATTGTACAAAATATAAAATTTGAGTATTGCCAAATTAGACCACTAAGGAACGGTGTCGAAATAAGTTCCGAAATTGGTTTTTTAATAAAATTTTTAAGTGGAGCGCACCGTAATATTTGTAGCAAAATTGGCAATATCATGTTTGAAGGTGCAGCGCACCGCAATATTAAATTTAATGTCACGGTGCGCTGCACCTTCAAAATGCGAAAACCTTGTCATTCTACAAATATTACGGTGCGCTGCACCTATATGTTTTGATTAGAAAACCCTATAGATACTAATCTCAATTAGTGCAAAGTATGCTGCACTAACAGGGCGGTAAAGGTATTGCAAGTTCAATATTTTCAATGCCTTTAACAAAAATAAAAAATAGTTGTTATTGAGAAATGTGGTATTTTTGCGCACCAAGATAATGGGTGCCCAATTGCATCACCTTATTTACCACCACGTAATAGTTCAAATTATGAATAATATCTCCTTTGAAGCAGCATTTCAGGCAAAAATAGATGCCGAAATCCGAATAGAGCCAAAAGATTGGATGCCAGATTCGTACCGAAAAACATTGATCCGACAAATTAGTCAACACGCCCATTCCGAAATAGTGGGGATGTTGCCGGAAGGAAATTGGATTACCCGAGCCCCATCTTTGAAACGCAAGCAAATTTTGCTCGCAAAAGTACAAGACGAGGCTGGACATGGGCTGTATTTATATTCAGCAGCAGAAACCCTCGGCGCGAGTCGGCAGCAAATGATCGAAGATTTGCACTCCGGTAAAGCAAAATACTCCTCTATTTTTAATTATCCAACCCTCTCTTGGGCCGATATGGGTTCCATTGGTTGGTTAGTGGATGGTGCTGCCATTCTCAATCAAATACCACTTTGCCGTTGTTCTTATGGCCCTTATGCGCGCGCAATGGTACGCGTGTGCAAAGAAGAGAGTTTCCACCAACGCCAAGGATTCGAAATATTGCTTACATTAGCACAAGGCTCAGAAGAACAGGTAGCAATGGCGCAAGAGTCTATTAATCGTTGGTTTTGGCCAGCTGTAATGATGTTTGGCCCTTCCGATGACCATTCGCCGAATAGCCAACAAAGTATGGATTGGAAGATCAAACGCTTTAGTAACGACGAATTACGCCAGCGTTTTGTGGATATGGTGGCCGAACAAGTAAAGGTACTTGGACTTACACTTCCCGATCCAGACCTGAAATGGAACGAAGAACGCGGCCATTATGATTTCGGTGCTATTGATTGGGAAGAGTTTTGGGCAGTTGTAAACGGCCACGGCCCTTGTAACAAACAACGCCTAGATACCCGCCGTCAGGCTTGGGAGGATGGCGCTTGGGTACGTGATGCTGCCGCTGCATATTCAGAAAAGCAAGCGGCACGGCAGGAAGCCGCAGAAATTGCTGCATGAAGATCCTTGTCATCCGATTGAGTTCTATCGGTGATATTGTACTCACGTCACCCGTTGTCCGTTGTTTGGTGGCGCAAAAAGGGGCAGCGGTGCATTACCTGACCAAATCGGCATTTTCCTCAATTCCTGCCGCCAATCCTTGGGTACAAAAAGTATTTGCATTGGGTAATTCGATGCAAACAAACGAAAAGGTAGTCATTAGCGAAAATTTAAGCGCATTACTCCAATTACTCCGAGCAGAGCGTTACGATTATATCATTGATCTGCACCACAATTTGCGCAGCCTTCGGGTCAAATTGGCTTTGCGCGTACCCGCTTTCTCTTTTGATAAACTCAATTTTAAGAAATGGGTTTTGGTCAATTTTGGGAAAAATATGTTACCCAATCGGCATATTGTGCACCGATATATGGACACAGTTTCTGCCTTGGGTGTGCAATACGATGGCAAAGGTTTGGATTTTCACCTTCCAGCCGCTTTAGACGAAAGCAAAATAAATGCTTTTACAAATAGTTGGTGCAACCAATCTTTTGTGGCCTTCGTCTTAGGAGCAACACACGCCACGAAGCGGCTGCCGATTTCAAAGGTGATTGAAATTTGTAAAGACATATCAATCCCAATTGTCTTGATCGGCGGCCCAGATGAAAAAACAACAGGCGACATTATAGTGCATGCGCTCCGGACGCAGATTTATAATGCTTGCGGTCAATTTTCACTCTTTGAGTCTGCATTATTGGTGCAACGTGCGCAAGTTGTCATTACCCATGATACTGGTATGATGCACATCGCAGCAGCATTCAGAAAACAGATCGTATCTATTTGGGGGAGCACGGTGCCTGCTTTTGGCATGTACCCATTTTATCCCGATGGCATGGATCTCAACTCAACGGTAGAAGTAGTAGGACTATCTTGCAGGCCATGTTCCAAAATTGGTTTCGCGGCTTGTCCCAAAGGTCATTTTGCATGTATGAATCTCGTAGAAACGAGCCAAGTTTTGTCCAAAATTGACCAATGAATCGTTAAAATTATTGTTTTTTACAAAAACCTTTAAAATCATTTGAAAAGTACGCAAATAATTGCTGTACTTTACCGCTGAATTAACTTATCGACCCGTTTGCGCGGGTTAATTTCACCACAGGCATTCATTAAATCACATCGTATGCACCTGAAAAAATTACAATTTTCTCTCCTTTTTTTGCTGCTGGTCACTAGCTGTATCACAGCACAGGATATCCACTTTACGCAGTACAACATGTCTCAAATGACCCTTAATCCAGCCAACACGGGTGGTTTTGAAGGAACTGTGCGCATCGGTGGCATTTATCGTTCTCAATGGACGAGTGTATTGAAATCGAATCAATACGAAACCCCTTCTCTTTGGGTGGACGCTCCTATCATTCGCGGCTTTCGCCGCAACGACTGGGTAGGTGTTGGGCTTATGCTATTCCAAGATAAAGTAGGCGTAGGTAGTTTGGTGCATAGCGCCAGCAAACTTGGGGCTGCATATCACTTGGGTTTAGGCAAAGGTGGTAAAACTGTCTTGACACTTGGTGCGCATTATGGACAGGAAACCTATCGCGTGGGTGATCCGAATGAATTTCGTTTTGGCGATGGCTTAAAACAAGGGAATTATCTTTTGGATAAGGACTATATAGCATTAAATGGAACAGGCAGCGGTCCTAGCGGCGGCAATAACGATCCGAAGTCTAATTATTCAGATATTGATGCAGGTATCGCTCTTACTTCAAAATTGAACAAAACGACTGATTTTAAAATTGGTTTTGCTATGTACCATCTTGGTCAACCGAGTTTTGGATTGCCAACAGGTGGTGGCGGTACTTCACCTAGTACAGGCTCATTCAAGCAACCACGCCGTTATGTGGCTACGGGTGTCTTTAATTTAAAAACCAGCGATCGCATGACGATCAGTCCATCATTCATTTTCCAAACCATGAACAAGCAAGACGAGATTATGGTACAAGGATTGGCCGGTTACTTATTTGATCCTGAAAAAGATATTACCCTTCAAGCGGGTCTTGGTTATCGCCTCGGCGATGCTATCAACCTCATTGTAGGTGCTAAGAAAAAAGGACTTACCGTTGGTTTGGCGTATGATGTAAATACCTCTGGCCTTAACAATGATACCCGTAATAGGGGTGGTTTTGAGATCGCTGCTAACTATATTGTCAAAATTTACAAAAAATCAGTGGTGAAACCAAAACTTTTATGTCCACGCTTCTAAATTCAATCCTACATCTGATTTTCAATAGATTATGAAAAATAAACCTTTCTTTATATTAGTGCTCCTTGCTGTTATCAGCCCTATTTTTTTGTTGGCGCAACCCATCAACAAATCAACCCCTGATAAAATGCTCAAGTCTGCTCAGGAAGCAGAAGGTACCAGTAACCCGTATGCTGCCCTCGAACTCTACGAGGATGTTTATGATGCGACAAAAGACAAGTCGCTCAACTCAAAAATAGCAAAACTCAATTTCGATGTGCGCGATTATGCCGCTGCGGAACGTGGGTTTGCCAAATTGGTACTCCGCGATCGCAAGGGTGAATACACCGAACTCCAATATTGGTATGCGATGAGCCTCAAGGCCAATGGCAAACACCAAGAAGCCATTGATGCCTTTAATGGCTATATAGCGGTAGGTGCGGATGAAAAACTAAAAGCAGCAGCCAAACGCGAAATTGCAGGTAGCGAAATGGCGCGCAAAGCCAAAGTACCTGATAATTTGATTATTGCCAATGGCGGTAAAAAACTCAATGGCCCACAAACCGAGGGTTCACCTTATTATAGTGGTGGCGAATTGTATTTTGCGGCAATTACCGATAAAAAAGTAGTTGTATTGGATGGTAAAGAAGGCGATTGGTAC
This sequence comes from Chitinophagales bacterium, assembly GCA_013297575.1. GTDB lineage: Bacteria > Bacteroidota > Bacteroidia > Chitinophagales > Saprospiraceae > M3007. Next base: position 6,222 of record JAAFHO010000101.1, on the reverse strand, counting down.
TCTAAAATTCAAACGTCTAGTAAAGCAGGCGCAGAATTTGGCGCACCTGTCGCATTAGGTACCAATATCAACCGCGAAGGTTACCATCAAGGTAATGTAAGCCTTACAAAAGATGGCAAAACCATGTACTTTACCCGTGTGGAATTGGAAAATATGGCCATCAAAACCAGTAAAATTTATGTGGCCGATAAAGGTGCAGATGGCTGGGGTGCTGCTACAGAAGTTAATGGTGTAAATGGCGAATTTATCGCGCAACACCCTTGCGAAGGTGAGTTATTCGGCGAAAAAGTATTGTTTTTTGTCGCTAATATTCCCGGTGGTAAAGGTGGTACCGATTTATACTATGCATCCAAAAAAGGTGATGGTATGTTTGGACAGCCTGTTAATTTGGAGGCGCTTAATACCCCTGAAAATGAAGTGACACCTTTCTATCGCGATGGTAAACTGTATTTCAGTAGCAATGGCCTTCCTTCATTTGGAGGCTTGGATATTTATGAATCCCAATGGAATGGCTCAAAATGGAGCGATCCAAAGAACTTGGGCGCTGGTATCAATACCACTTTGGATGACCAATATTATTCACAATTACCCGATGGTATGAGTGGTTTCTTTGTGAGCAATCGCCCTGGGCCGAATAACCTCAAAAGCAAAACTTGCTGCGATGATATTTATTCATGGGAAATAGAAAGGGTAAAAGTGGAACTATTGGCCAATACGTTCCGTCGTAAACGCAAAGATGAAAAAGCGAATCCTGCCTTTATGGAGTGTACCGTAACTGTACAGGATGTAAGCGAAAAAAATCCTGCCAAAGTGGATGAAAAAACAAATCCAGCAGGTAATAATTTCGAGTTTACACTGCTTCCAGAGAAATCATATATCGTGATCGCAACCCACGAAGGTTATGTGTCCGATACCGTTAAATTCTCCACAGTAGGTGTTAAAAAGACTGTAAAAATACAGAAGGATCTTACTTTGCGGGTGGCTAAAAAACCCGAACTATTTGATACCATTCGTACAAATGAGCCTATTCGTCTGAATAAAATCTTTTATGATTTCGATGATGATAAAATTCTATCTCAATCCGAGCCTGATTTACAGTTCTTAACCGATTTGATGCTCAAATACCCAAATATGAAGGTGGAACTGTCTTCGCACACCGATGCACAGGGTAAAGACGAGTATAACGAAAAACTCTCTCAACGTCGTGCAAACAGTGCTGCCAAATGGATTATCGCAAAAGGTATCGCTGCTGACCGTATTGTACCGGTGGGTTATGGTGAAAAACAAATCCAAAACCGATGTGTAAACGGTGTAGAATGTACCGATGATGAGCATCGTTTCAACCGCCGTACAGAGTTCAAAATACTTTCGGGCCCAACCGAAATTTTGATCGAAAAAATAGAAAAGCGCGAACCTAAAAAGCCAGCAGGACAAAACCCAGGTGGTAAGCAATCGGTTCGACCAGTTTTTTTTTCTCCGAACTAATTAAACGAGATACAGTTACACCCGACTCAGCAACTGCTTGGGTTAATATGATTGATAGTGTAACGGTATTTGAATACGAGATTATTGACTTTGGGTCAGTCCGCGAAGGCGAACCGGTGTATGGCCGGTTCGCCTTCACCAATTTTGCGAACCAAGCACTTGAAATTGAACTGGTGAGTGCTTGCGAATGTATTGAAGCAGATTGGTCGCAAGGCCCAATTGAATCCACGCAGGCTGCCGAAATTCTTTTCAAATTGAATACCAAAAACGAAGGCCCTGAAATTAATAAAACATTGGATATTATTTTCAAGAACACCGACGAGAATGGCTATCCGTATATTAAGCAAGTGTATGTGAAAGGAAAAGTAGTGCGTTGATATAACTTTGCAATAAAGTCGCGTACTTTTGTTCGGTAATTCCTTAACTAAGTTTGTAAAATAAATTTTATGTATAAATACCTCGTTTTTCTATTTTTATTCTTGGCTTGTAGCCCACCTAAGTCCAAGTTTTCGGCCAACCCCGCAGCACCAGGTTTCGACCATGAAGGATCGGACGCACGCGCAGTTGCCATTGCGGATGAAGTGATGCAAGCACAAGGCGGTCGCGGTGCTTATGATGCCATTAGATACTTGTCTTGGAATTTTTTTGGAAGCCGTACACTGCTTTGGGATAAATTTACGGGGAATGTCCGTATAGACTGGTTAAAAAAATCTCAAATAGTGGTGGTCAATATCAATAATAATACGGGAAAAGTTATGCTCAACGGTGTAGAACAGACCCATCCTGATTCTTTGGCCAAGTACCTAAAGATTGGTAAAGAGGTGTGGATCAATGATTCTTATTGGCTCGTAATGCCCTTCAAACTCAAAGATTCCGGCGTAACCCTCAAATATGTTGGCGAAGGTAAAACAGAAAGCGGTGCCGCCGCCGATATACTACAATTGACATTTAAAGGTGTCGGAGTAACCCCTGAAAATAAGTATCATATTTGGGTGGACAAATCGAGCAAACTCATCAGCCAATGGGCATTTTTTGAAAAATATGGCGACGAAAAACCACGGTTTACAACGCCTTGGGAGGACTATAAAACCGCCGCCCCCATACCAGTTAAGTTTTCGGGCAGTCGTGGAAAAGACCGCTCTATGGAACCCGTAGCCACACCTCAAACAGTACCTTCGGGCAGTTTTGAGTTAAAAAAATAAGTAAAAACTTAAATATGCAAATATTAGACGGAAAACTCCTTTCGGAGCAAATCAAGGCAGAATTGGCCATTGAAGTAGATCAACTAAAATTGGAAGGGAAAAAAGTGCCGCATTTGGTGGCCGTCTTGGTAGGCGATAACCCAGCCAGCGAAGTATATGTGAGCAACAAGATCAGGAGTTGTGAGCAAACGGGTTTTAGGAGTACCCTTATCCGCCGAAATGCAGATATATCACAAGTAGCACTCCTACAAATTGTACACGACCTCAATAATGATCCAGAAATTGATGGATTTATTGTACAATTGCCTTTACCCAAGCATATCAACGAAGAAAAAATCACCCTAGCCATTGATCCTAAAAAAGACGTGGATGGTTTTCATCCCGTTAATTTTGGGCGTATGGCGCAAGGTTTACCCGCTTTTTTGCCCGCTACACCTTATGGCATTTTGGAAATACTGCGTAGAAACAATATTGAAACAGCAGGCAAACATTGTGTGGTGGTGGGGCGTTCCAATATTGTAGGCACACCCATCAGTATCCTCCTTTCGCGCAAAGGATTCGATTGCACAGTGACGCTCACGCACTCGCGCACGAAAGACTTGGCAGGAGAAGTGCGCCGTGCAGATATTATTGTCGCGGCCATTGGTATTCCCAATTTTATAAAAGGCGATTGGGTAAAAGAAGGCGCAGTGGTGATTGACGTAGGTATCAATCGCATTGTGGACACCACTAAAAAATCAGGTTTTAAATTGGTTGGCGATGTTGACTTTGATGCCGTAGCGCCCAAGTGCAGTTATATTACCCCAGTTCCGGGTGGTGTAGGTGCTATGACGGTTACTGCTTTATTGATGAACACCATGAAAGCCAACCAAAAAGAGATTTATTCTTAATTGCTTAGGAACGAGAAAACAATAAGTTAGTACTCTTGGGTAGATTAATTTTTGCTCAAACAAGTATCTTTTAGTGCGAATAGTGGGGCTATTTAAACAAAAAGATGGGCAGGATGAGCGAAAAGGAATCAGATAGGAGTGCTAACTTATTGTTTTCTCGTTCCTCATAGATCATTTCACGCGGTTCTGCGATAATTGCAGTACTTTCGTCCATTATTTTTGTATGGGGCAATTAGTACCTGCTCTTTTGCAGCCGTTTTAATAATACATCATTTCAACAAAACATTATGGCAAGACTTACGGCTTTTTCTAGGCTACTCATCGCACTGCTCATTGTAGGCGGTATTTATTTTGCAGCACGCACTTTTATGCCCGGAATGATGGGCAAAATAGGCGGTGGCGGCACAACAACTGAAACGAGTTCAGGTGGTTCCACAAATGGTGGTACTGCTGCATCCAGCGATAATACTAGCGGCTCTACTACCAGTGGAGGGGCTACTACTGCTGGTGCTACGACTACTTTCGCTAAGCAAGCATTTAATTTTACACCTACTGCACCGATCAATGGTAAGAAAAAAGGGGTGGTCGAATTGGGCGCAACAGGATTCAATTCCTTTATCATTCGGGTGGACGATAAGAAAAACTGGGCAATGGAAAAGGCTGATTTTGGTGCTAGCCTTGTTTATGAAAAAATGGCTACCGATCAAGATATCAAAGATGGTCTTAAACAGTATATCAGCGATATGGTGGGTTACGGTGTTAGTCCAAGGGATATTCATTTTGTAATCAGTTCTGGTGCACAAAAAGTGGATATTACGTCTAAGATTATCCAAACACTTTCTGCAATGAAGTACCAAGTAAATACTGTTACAGCAGAGCAAGAAGGCCAATTGGCACTTCGTTCGGTATTGCCTTCGGAATATTCTGGTCGCGCATTCGTGGTGGATATTGGCTCTGGTAATACCAAGATTTCATGGCGCAACCAAGGTCAGGTGACTGCATTGGAGGCTGCGGGTGCTAAGTATTTCCAAAATGGCACTAGTGCTGCTGTGGTAGCAGAAGACGTAAAAGCAAAGGCGAGTCGTGTACCCTCAAATTTGACCAGTACATGCTTCATTATTGGAGGTGTTCCTTTTGAATTTGCTAAGAAAATACGCAATGGCAAAGAACGCTACACCGTATTGCCGGCTCCATCCGAAATAACACCAGCCGGTGATAAGCAAATCGCTGGTTTGAATATCTATAATTCAATTGCTGCGGCTACTGGATGTAAGCAATTTGTATTCGACTGGGATGCCAATTTTACGATTGGATTCTTGTTGGGACTGTAAGTTATACTTTTTTTAGTAAAAAAAATGGCAGTACGTATGATGCGTATTGCCATTTTTTTTGCGAACGGCTCTTTTCCTGTATCGTGTTTTCATTCAATAGCCTCATATCATGGTAATATAGCCTAGAATTGACTTTTTTTGACCAAAACAGCAGCCGCTAATTTTTTATAAAATAGTAATACAAACTATTTTTGCCCTATTGTTACTATTATAGTAAAATTCTGTCTATATTTGGCCTGATTTTGGTACGTATAAGAATATGAACACCGTAAAAATATTTATTGTAGAGGATGATCTTTGGTATGGACAACTCTTAAAATACCACCTTTCCTTGAACCCGGATTACGATGTCCGGTTATTTGATCAGGCAAAAGATTGTCTGAATCACCTGCATTTGCAACCCGATGTCATTTCTATAGATTTTAACCTGCCTGACATGAGTGGGGAGGAATTACTACAACGTATCAAAAAGGAGTACAGCAATGTACCTGTAATTGTTATTAGTGGACAGGCTGATATTGCGGTAGCACTCAATCTTTTAAAAAAAGGGGCATACGACTATATCATAAAGGACGATAATACCAAAGACCTGCTTTGGAACAGTATTTTGCGTATCCGCGAAAATTTATCGCTACAACAAGAAGTAGTGACCTTGAAAGAGCAGTTGGAAACAAAGTTTGATTTTGAAAAGACAATCATTGGTCAAAGCCCAGCCATTAAAAAAGCCTTTACCCTCATCGAAAAAGCCATTAAGACCAATATAAATGTCTCTATTACAGGCGAAACGGGTACGGGTAAAGAAGTAGTTGCCAAAGCAATTCATTTTAATAGTGAAAGACGCAAAAAGGCATTTGTTCCTGTAAATATGGCCGCAATTCCAAAAGAATTGATCGAAAGCGAACTTTTTGGCTACGAAAAAGGCGCATTTACGGGCGCATTGACTCGAAAAATAGGAAAATTTGAAGAGGCGAATGGTGGTACCATATTTTTGGACGAAATAGCCGAACTGGATTTAAATTTACAAAGTAAAATATTACGCGTACTACAAGAACGCGAAGTGGTGCGCGTGGGAGGTAACGAGTCGATCAAATTTGATGCACGTTTACTCATAGCTACCCATAAAAACCTGGCAGAAGAAGTTAAAAAAGGCACTTTCCGCGAAGATTTGTATTATAGGCTGATTGGTTTGCCCATCGAACTGCCGCCGGTACGCGAACGCGGCAGCGATGTATTGGTATTGGCCAAGCACTTTGTCGATCTGTTTGTACAGGAAAACAAAATGAAAAAACTGACGCTTTCGGCTTCCGCAAAAGA
>JAAFHO010001002.1 GCA_013297575.1 Chitinophagales bacterium | reverse complement strand
TGGTTTATTTTTATTATCTGCTTTGGTTGCAGGAAGTTACCCTGCGCTGTTACTTTCGCGTTTTTCACCGATGCAAATATTAAAAGGAAACACCTCTGCAGGTAATGCCGGAATTGGGGTAAGAAAAACCTTGATTGTATTCCAATTTGCCGTGTCTGTAGCCTTGATCGTATTTAGCATCGGTATTCGGGAGCAATTATCATTTATGCGCAATAAGGATATTGGCCTCAATCGCGAGCAAGTAATGGTGCTGCCACTCACCAAAATAGTGGGCACACACTTTCCAGCATTTAAACAAGAAATCCGCGAAATAACTGGCGTTCAAAACGTATCAACCGCTTCACTTGGCTTATTCCAAGGCGGCTGGAATATGTATTTTATCAAATCGCCCGCTACACAAGAAGATGTCACGATCAATGCCATGACCGTCGATGAAAATTTCTTTGAAACCTTGGAAATTGATTGGATCACCCCACCTGTAAATGGCAGTACAAAAGAATTGGCCGTCAAAAATCAAATCATCCTCAACGAATCTGGCATTGATAAGTTTAAGATTGGTCAAGATCCTATTGGCCAACGCCTCGAATTGATGGATAAAACATCGGAAATAGCGGGTATTGTTAAAGATTTTAATTTTGCATCATTGACCAATAAAGTGGAAGGTATGCTTTTTGAAATTGTACCTGAAGAACAACCCATTTTTGGCGCGGGTCATCTATACATCCGATTGGCTTCTAATGCGGATTATAAAGAAAAAGTAGCAAAAATTGGCTCAATTTTTAAAAAATACGATGCCGATGCACCATTTGACTATTATTTTTTGGACGAGGCATTTAACAAGCAATTCAGTGCGGAGCAAAGGATGGGCTACCTGTTTTCTGGTTTTACGGGCGTTGCGCTTTTATTGGCTTGTTTTGGGTTGTTGGGCTTGGTGATGTTCTCTGCAGAGCAACGGAACAAGGAGATTGGTGTGCGAAAGGTACTAGGCGCATCGGTGTTATCTGTTGTTGGACTATTGAGTAAAGATTTTCTAAAATTGGTACTTATCGCTTTAGTAATCGCAACACCTTTGGCTTATTGGGCCATGGACAAGTGGCTCACTGATTTTGCCTATCGGATTGATATTCAATGGTGGATGTTTGCCGTGGGTGGTTTAAGTGCTGTACTGATCGCCTTGCTCACTGTGAGTTTCCAAAGTGTAAAGGCAGCATTGGTAAATCCAGTCAAGTCGTTGCGGAGCGAGTGATTCGACTACGCTCATCAACATGATTATCCATGACCATCTTTTAAACCAAACCTAGAAGATGTTTATCCATATAATACTGCACTTATGTTACAAAATTACTTAAAACTCGCCATACGTAGCCTATTGAAACACAAGGGTTACAGTGCTATTAATATATTAGGGTTAACAGCAGGTATTACCTGTTGCCTTCTTATTATGTTATATGTAGCCGATGAACAAGGCCAAGATCAATCATGGCCCAATGCGGAGCGGATACACAGGATGTCGTTAGAACGTATTTACCCCGACCGAAAAACGGGTTACGCCATAGTGCCGCCCAGTTATGCACAGGCTGTGAAAAACGATTGCCCAGAGGTAGAGACAGCAGTTCGGATCGCCGATATTGCCAATGGCGTTACCGCGATTTTTAAAAAAGGTGACCAACAATTTGAGGAAAAACACTTTTTAGCCGTTGATTCTACTTTTTTCAAGGTATTCCAAATAAAAGTACTTAAGGGCAATCCTGATAAATGCCTCAACGAACCCAATAGCCTTGTGATGAGCGAATCTACTGCGCGGCGGTATTTTGGGAACGCCGACCCTATTGGTCAACGAATCGAACTACTTGGTGGTGCAAAACCACAGACGTTTAATGTGACGGCTATTTGTGCAGATGTACCACCCAATGTCCACTTTGAGTTCGATTTATTGTTACCAACTTTTGGTATTCCTTTTTTAGAAGACCAGAATTTTATTAGTTTTTCGGCAAATACCTA
>JAAFHO010001004.1 GCA_013297575.1 Chitinophagales bacterium | reverse complement strand
GCAACGCAGTTCAATCCAGGAGCAGGTGTTGGTGCTTATGTTATTGTTTATACCGTAAATGGCGGTGTGCCCAAAGCAAGTGGCGCGAATGATCCAGGTTGTATCCAAACGGTATCAAAAATAGTACAGGTAGTACCAACCTCGGCGAATATTTCCTGTAACAATTTTGTTCAAGTTTCTTTGGATAGCGATTGTTCGGTAGAAATTACACCTGATATGGTATTGGAAGGTAATGCTGCATGTTATGACGATTATGAAGTAAAGATCACCGGTCAGACTGGCGTTCCGAACTATGGCAGCATCTTAACAGGTGCAAATATTGGTCAAACACTAAAAGTGACCGTCAAGCACCTGATCAGCGGTAATACTTGCTGGGGTAATATCAAAGTAGAAGACAAATTGGCACCCACAATAGTATGTACGAATTTCAATATTTCTTGCGCTGAGACGAATGTTACACCATCTTATTTGTCAGGTACACTAGGTATTGCTGCTGCAAATCCAGTAGCGACAGACAATTGTAGCAGTGTAACGAAGACTTATACCGATGTATGGACAGATTTGGATTGCCCAGCATCACCAACTGCTGGTAATATTACAGGCAGGATTGTTCGTACTTGGGTAGCAACGGATGCGAGTGGCAACTCAGTTACGTGTACGCAAACCATTAATATCATTGGAGCACGTATATTTGATGTAAACTTCCCAGCAGACGCCATATTAAACTGTGCAGTTAATGTAAGCACAAGCCCTGCTGCAACCGGCACACCATTTATTACATTTAATTATCCATCAGGCCCACGTAATTACAGTATCTGGCCTGGTTCTAATTACTGCGAGTTACAAACAGCATTTGTAGATCAGGAGATTCCAGTTTGCGACGGTACATACAAAATCCTTCGCACATGGACAGCGTATGATTGGTGTACCCCAACGTCACCATTCCCTCCAACAACCAACCCAGCATACTACGTACAGTTGGTAAAAGTAGTGGATGGCGCAGGTCCAGTATTTGCGTGTCCTGATGCCTTGACGGTATCGACCAATACAAGCAACTGTTGTTCTGTTGTTGATCTGCCGAATGTAGTGATTACAGACAACTGCTCTAGGATCAATAGTATCACCGCCCAGATTACGGGAATTGATCCATACAATGGCTCAGTAATCGGTACATTTGAAGTTGGAGGGGTATTACAAAACTTTCCCGGCAACAACCTATGGACATCTGATACGTTGGGCAACTGGGGCTTTACACCATGTTTGCCAATCGGTACCCATATCGTACGCTATACAGTAAAGGATGATTGTAGTAATGAGTCATCATGTACTTTCAACCTTACAGTTGCAGACCAAGATCCACCAACGGTAGTATCCGAAGAGTTTACGCAGGTATCATTAGGCATAGATGGTTTTGTATTCGTAAATGCATCATCATTTGATAATGGCTCATTTGACAATTGTGGTCCTGTTTACTTCAAGGCCCGCCGTATGGATGCCAATCCAATTCAGACCAATACATTGTTCCACGATCAAGTGAAATTTGGTTGTTCTGATATTGGTGACACGATTACAGTGGTGTTCCGTGTATATGACGTTGATCCAGGAGCAGGTTCAAAAGAACTTGATTTCCTCGAAGGCGACTATAATGACGTAATGGTACAGGTTTTTGTAGAAGACAAGATCAAACCAACATGTTTGGCACCTGCAAACGTAAGTGTTACGTGTGAAGCATTTGATCCATCCTTGTGGGCTTATGGCCAACCACAAACATCTGACAACTGTTCTAATCCAACAGTAACAGGTAGTTTGGTGTTGACCCAGTTCGATTCACTTTGTAACAAAGGCACGATCACGCGCCGTTGGACAGTAGTGGATGCAGCAGGTAACTCTGCAGTGTGCTCACAACGTATCGTAATTACTTATAACCAAAACTACTGGGTTAAATTCCCTGC
>JAAFHO010001001.1 GCA_013297575.1 Chitinophagales bacterium | reverse complement strand
CGTTTTGATAATTGTTTTGCGCAAAGGCAAGATCGCATTTTTATCAAAAATAGGTTCTAGGCGCGTGGTTAGGTTTTCAATATCATCTACTTCAATACAAATATCATTGGGCAATGGCTGGCCATGCAAATTGAATTTGCCGTGCATAATGCTCACCGGAGCGGCATCAGAAGGGATAATATTTTGGTATTTATCGTAGAACTTAAGCAAAAATGTATTAAAAACATCTTTGGTTAGGGGCAACAGTTCGGAAATGCGTTCTGCTGCGGGCTTTAAACCCGAATCATACCCACCGTCTTCACGCGTAATACGGTATTGTGCTTCTTGCCATTCACCGTCAATTTGTGCCGTAAAATACTCCTGTGTTTCCTGACTTACTTTTTGATAGGCCGTTTTTACTTTTATGCGTGCTTCGCCATTGGAAACCAAGGCATCTGCTGCGTTTTCGTTGAGTTGAATGGTTTTAGTACCAGCGTAAAATGCCGCTCCAACAGCAACTGCCGTAGTAGGATCGGTTTTGATATTGACGGGTATATGCAGTATTTCGGTCAATCTGCGGCGGACATAAGGAATATACGTACTGCCACCCACCAAAACAACCTGCTTGATATCCGAGTTTTTGAGTTGGTTACGGTCGATTAAGTCTTTGAGCAACGAAATCGTCCCTTCAATTTTATCAGCAATAACGCGTTCAAAATCGGTTCTGTTAATTGGTACAATGTATTCCAATTCCCATCCTTCGTCATCCTCAATTTCAAATTCTATTTCAGCCGATTCTGAAGACGAAAGTTGTATTTTTGCTTGTTCTGCCTTGTAAAGTAGTTCAAAATACGATTTTTCTAAGCGACCGCCTTTGTTTTTTAAATCTGCCAAAAGGTTATTAAATTTGCCTTTGCTTGCCAAAAAAGGTGCAATAAACTCATCAATAATCATGGTATCAAAATCAAGTCCGCCGAGGTAATTATCCCCCTCGTGGTCGATGACACGCATATCACCGCTGTCCATCCGCACCAATGCAGCATCGAAGGTGCCGCCGCCAAGGTCATACACCAACCACTGCCCCTCTAAAGTTTCCCCTTCTACGGTATTGGCAAACGCAAGACTGGCCGCTACGGGTTCTTGCAACAACGCTACTTCCTTAAAACCAGCCTCGTATCCCGCTTTTTTGGTCGCATTACTCTGTATGGTATCAAAAGATGCGGGGATAGTGATGACCACCGATTGAGGTTGTTGGCCATCCATTAAGAACGTTTTTAACTCGCGCAATACGCAAGCAGACAAGTCAATGGGCGACTTTTCTGCTTTTAAGTTGGGAACATAATAATTTTCGGAAGTACCCATTTTGCGTTTGAAAAAACCAAAAACATTGGATGGGTCTTTACTGACCAATTCTTTTGCTTTTTCGCCTACAATAGTGCGCTCATTTCGGAAGGCTACCACAGAAGGTAATGTATTTTTCCAGCTGATTGGGCTTTTAAATATTTCTACTTTTCCACCTTCATAATGCGCAATGAGTGAATTGGTTGTGCCTAGATCGATGGCATAGTTTATGGTTTTTGACATATTACAATTCCTTTTTGAAGGATCGTCATGCGTTCTCCTTCTTTAAAATAAATAATGGGTTTAATGACATCAGTAACAACAAGATCGCGTGTATTGTTCCCAACAATACTGGCTTCCACGTCGGTACGTGTTTCGTTATACGGCTCTCTGAGCGGGTTGTGGGTACGGTATCCCATTTCCTCAAAAGTCTCTCGGATACGATCCAACGGGCGTTGTAGCGCACTTGCATCGGGGATGCGTTGCATTTTTTTTTCCAGTTCAAAAAACTGGTTGAGTATTTTTAGGTGGTTACTGTGTGGCATTGCTATACATTTTGTTGCAAAGATAAGAACATATTCTTTACTGTTTTGCGCTTGTTTTTCGTTGAATAGTAGTGATTAATTCGAGGTAAAGTTGGCCAACAATAGACGCATCGTATTCTTTGATGGCTTTTTCGCGGCCT
>JAAFHO010001000.1 GCA_013297575.1 Chitinophagales bacterium | reverse complement strand
CATACTATTTACACACTCCTATTTTTACCCTTTCGATGCCAAGCAATGGCGTGCAGCGCAGCCATACCCCCCCTATGGCACCATCTATGCAGCAGCAGTGATGCGCGAATGTGGTTATCATGTAGGGCTATTTGACACCGCATTACTCGATCATTTTGAGGGATTAAAAATACGATTAGAGGCCGAGCGCCCCGCTTTTTTGGTCATTTACGACGATGGTTTTAATTATTTAACCAAAATGTGCCTCACACGCATGCGCGAAGCCGCATTTGCAATGGCCAAAATGGCCTTAGACTATGGCTGCAAAGTGATAGTATGTAGTAGCGACTCCACCGACCACTACGAAGAATACCTAGCACAAGGTGCTGATTATGTGATACTTGGAGAAGGAGAGGTAACCCTTCGCGAACTCATCCTCACTTTGGATGCCAACCCCGATGCCGATATCCAAAATATGTTGGGTATTGCCCATAAACAAACAGGCAAAGTCGTAAAAAATGCACCTCGTCCAGTTTCCACTACCCTTGATGCATTCCCCGATCCGGCTTGGGATTTGGTGGATATAGAAGCATATCGAGCAATTTGGATCAAAAACCACGGTTATTTTACCCTCAATATTGCTACCACCCGCGGCTGTCCTTATAAATGTAATTGGTGCGCCAAACCCATTTATGGCAACCGATATAATACCCGTTCGCCCCAACGCGTTGCTGGCGAAATAGAAATGTTGATGCAAAATTATGGCGTGGACTATTTCTGGATGTCGGACGATATTTTTGGATTACAACCCAAATGGGTGCAAGCATTTCGGGAAGAAGTAGTGCGCCGCCAACTCAAATTTGGTTATAAAATACAAAGCCGTGTCGATCTGCTGTTACAAGAAGATAATATTGATGCCCTTGTGGAAAGTGGTCTAAAACAAGTATGGGTGGGAGCAGAAAGCGGTTCACAAAAAATATTGGACGCGATGGACAAAGGCACACAAGTAGAGGAAATTTACGAAGCGACGCGTATTTTAAAGAAAAAAGGGGTGGAAGTGTGCTTTTTCTTGCAATTTGGCTACCTCGGCGAAACCCAAGAGGATATTGACAAAACCTTAAAAATGGTAGAAGATTTAGTACCGCACGATATTGGTATTTCGGTGAGTTATCCGCTCCCTGGTACTAAATTTTACGACAAGGTGAAATCTATGTTGGGTGAAAAACAAAACTGGACCGATTCCGATGACTTGGATATGATGTATCTTTCTACTTTTCCACCCAATTATTACCGCCGTTTGCACCGTTTGGTACACAAGCGTTTTAGGTTAAAACAAGGAAAATTAGCGATTAAAGACTTATTAGCCAATAAACCCGCTAATTTGCGACGAGCAATACTCACGGCGTACTACGCGCCCGCCGCTTGGTGGGATGCTAAACGACTAAAGCGGATGGTGTCATCATCTTAAATTGCCCCACAAAAAGCCGCTCGCCCCAATGCCGCTTTTCGTACACCACCGTTGCCTCAAAACCCGCTAAACGCGCCTGTTCCACGATAAAATCCCAATTACAATCTTCCGATAAGATCATCCAAATCATAGTGCCAGGCGCAATAAATGGCCGACATTCCACAAAAAAACGGGTAAAATACGATAAACCTTCGCCCGCAAAAAAGGCTTTTTCAGTATCATTTTTGGCTTCTTTGGGGTAATAAGGCGGATTTACCAACAAGTAATCAAATTGGCCCTCCGGCACGCCATTGAACAAGTCACTTTCGATTATTGGAAAAGATAAATGATTCGAGGCTGCGTTTTTCCGAGCCGTTGCAACAGCCAATGGGTTAATATCCACGCCTATTGTTACCGCGCCTTTTTTCGCCGCAAAAATAGCCAATGCACCACTACCCGTCCCTATATCCAACACTTTTTTCGATTGAAAATCAATGTGTTGCAAAAAACTCATAAATATAGGTGTACTAAAATAAATACCGGGATGAAACACCCCCGCAGGCACCTCTAATTGGATACC
>JAAFHO010000999.1 GCA_013297575.1 Chitinophagales bacterium | reverse complement strand
GCCGTATTTTACCACAACAATGCACAAAAAGCCATTGCAGAACAGGTAAAGCGAGATATTGATGCCAAAAAGGTACAAACAAAGCCCGTTGTTACTACAATAGAGCCTTTTAAAAACTTTTACCGCGCCGAGGAATACCACCAAAACTACTACAATTTACACCTTAATGAGCCTTATTGTGCTCATGTAGTAGCTAAAAAAGTAAACCACTTCGAGTCGTTGTACAAAGATAAACTCAAAAAAAACCATGTTACTAAAATTGAAAAAATAGTAAAAACGGAAGCCCAATGGCGCAAAGAACTCGCTCCTTTCCAATTTTACGTACTCCGCGAAAAAGGTACTGAACGTCCTTTCCAAAATGCGTATTGGGACAACCACGAAAAAGGTACTTACTACTGCTCTGGCTGTAACCTGCCTTTGTTCCACTCTGATACCAAATTCGACTCAGGTACAGGATGGCCTAGTTTTTACCAACCAATTGCGAAAGAAAACGTGCTTAATGTAACGGATAATTCTTTTGGCTCCGTTCGAACAGAAGTGACATGTGCGCGCTGCGATGGCCATTTAGGACACGTTTTTGATGACGGCCCAAAGCCAACAGGATTACGCTATTGCATTGATAGTGAGAGCCTTAAATTTGTGAAATAGGATATATTTTTCTTATTCTACCACCAGTTTGCCCACGCCAATTGTTCCGTCGGCCTCTTGTTTGCACAAGAAATACATACCTTTAGGCCATTGGTCAACTATAATATATTGTACCCCATCCTTTTCAAATTGCCAATCTGGAATTTCCACTACCCGACCCATTACGTCAAATACTGTAATTGCACTGCGTGTGGGTTGGGTAGTAAGGAGTTGTTCAACCCTTAGTTTTTGACCGGAACGGATTGGATTAGGCGAAATTAAAAGTGATGTAGATGCCTCTGAAATAGGCTCAAAAGCACAATTGTAGCGTTGTAAACGAAGTTGTTCTTTCGCCCATTTAATTCGTTCTTTTACAAAAGGGAAAAAGCCATTATAAGTGATTACCTTGAATTGAAAACCCGTTTGGGGCCTCGAAAAATATTCTTCTGTACTTTGGCTTAGACTCTGTTGAAATACACGATAATCAAACAAGGGATTCTTTTCTTCCTTATATGCTTGATCGATCAAGTTGTACCAAATTTTGATCTGTGGAAGCATTTTTTCTACGGAAAACATTTTATTTTCAAGCATTTCGCACACAATTCCCATATACTGCTGCCGCCATTCTTTATCTTCAAAAACAGATTTTAGCAAAGGCCGATTATTTCTAGGCACCAAAAACGAAGGATTAATTTTGCCATTCGCCACTTGAAACGTTTCGTTATAATCCCAAGGTATCCATCGGATTTTACCATTTTCGCTTTCATAAACGTAATAATTTGAACCAGATCCTGTATAACTATCCCAAGAAAAAATTAACCGCTCTATCGCTGCAATTTTCAGGTATTGATCCAATTCAAACACCTGCACCAAACTATCTTTTATACTTTGTTTTGAGCCGTTGTTAATCAGATTGAAAAATACAATTAACCGCGTCCAATCGTCCTCTGTTTCGTTGGTTTTTAAAGAAAGTTCTTTTTTATACGCCGATTTATCAAAACCACTCCAAGAAAAATCCGAAGTGATCCCTTTGTATAGGTTACCATCGTCATCGGAACCAAAATTATGTTTCAAACTCTTGTTTCTGTATTTTGAAGCACTACCTTATCAGGTTGCTTTTTTTGTGCATTGACTGCTCCGGCACTCCATACAAAGAAGATACTAAAGATATAGAATGCCAAAGTAGGGTAACGTAATATATTCATGTGCGACAATTGTCTATGTAAAGATAATTCAAAATATTATATCCTGATACTTATTTTAACGTCAACTCGGGCATCAGTTCATTGATAACCATTAAGTTATAAAAGATAAGAGACAGAAATTTACTAAATTTGTGGTTCGAAACATCAATTAAGTAAAATCTATCTCTTATGCTAGACAAA
>JAAFHO010000099.1 GCA_013297575.1 Chitinophagales bacterium | reverse complement strand
AGGCGTTGCCATTCCAATGAAGTTCGGAAATTGGGCAGCCATTTTGGGTAATAACTCAACTCTGTATTGAGCAACCAACGTGGGGCACCGGGCATGGTTTTTCCATCTACATTTTTTATCACATCATTGGGGCGTTGGCTTAGTTCAAATGATTCGAAGGTATGTAAAGAATAAGCGCCTCCTAAGCGGAAAAAGAACTCTTTTGTTGGCTTGACCGTTAAGCCAAATTCTACACCACGGTGCAAGGTTTTACCCGCAGATTGGTAGTCGAAAGAGTTGTCGGGCTGGCGAATATTGAGTAACTCGTTGCGTCCTATCAAGTTATAAAGCGCAAAATCAACATAGATTTTATTTTGCCAAAAAGCAGCCCATCCTCCAAATTCCATATTGTCGAATTGCGCTGGCTCAAGGTTATAATAAAATTCATCACCATTGGCGGCTGGCGTAGGTCTTTTCCTGAAAATTGCCGTTAAACCAGGAGGTGAAAAACCTTGTGAATAATTGGCATAAATACCCATATTTTGCTTGATTTCGTAGGTGATTCCCACTTTTGGGGTGAATTTGCCATACGATTTACTGCCACTTTTATTATCCAAAAAATTGGTAAAATCAAAGGATAACTGGTCATACCTTCCACCCAGTGATATCCTTACCTTTGGCAACGGTACAAAATCCAACTGTGCATAAGCCGCTGTATTCCTAAGTACGGCATCGTATTTCACCAAAAATGAATCAGGACGTTCTTGCCGGATCGTGAATTTTTCTACTGATTTTCCATCGGGGCGGAGTTGGGCATCCAGGAAAAGGAAGTGGGCGTAATAATCTGTGGGCGAATAGTCGAATGTTGCGCCAGCGAGCAGTCGAGATTGCAAAAATTTGAAACGATGGCTGTGTTGTGCTATGACACCGTAACTTTTAAACCGATTATCGTTCACTTCTCCACGTGCTGTGGTTTGGTTGGCTGTCCAACGTATAGCATAAGAAGGATTTTGCGCAATAGAATTGTCGCGTGCAAAAGCAGTGATATAGGATTGAGCACCATTTGACCAGTCTTTTTCCAAGGTTGCGCGCGTGCGTAAGGCATACACGCGGCGATAGGTAAAATCGGCAGAACTGGCGTAAGAGCGGTTGTAAAATGAGATACTATCAACAGATCCTCCTGTTTGCGAATCGTAATTATTGTACGATAAGGTAGAAATAAGGCGAGTACTTGGGTTAAAGTGGTATTCTGCCCTGCCATTGAAAGACTGCTTGTCAAAATCGGAACGGGACTGCCAGGAATCGCGTTGGCGCGCAAAAAAGCCGCCACCATACAACCCGAATTTCTTAGTCACCATACCACCTAGGCCATATTGTACCCTTCCGTAACCAAACTGATCACCTTGCAGACCAATTCGTACAGTGGGTACAGCGGTTGGCTTCTGTGTAATAATATTAACAGCACCACCCACGGCCTCTGGGCCATAGAGCGAGGAGGCTGGCCCTTTGATCACTTCTATGCTCGATACAGCAAAGATGTTCATTTCGATCAGCGCATTATGGTTGAATACGCCCATTGGTCGAACCGGAAGCCCGTCTTCTAGGTATTGGAAATAGGCATTAGTAGTAAATGGCTGCCGAATGGCCATTGAATGTTGTTCATTATTCAGGTTCACCATATACACACCACTTACTTTATTCATTGCCTCGTATATATTGGACGGTTTGGTTTCATCGAGTACACGTGCTGACAATTTACTGATGGCAACCGGAGCAGTAGTGCGCTGGCCTGCTTCACGGTTGGCGGTAACTACAATACTTTGCAGGCTATGTATATCAGCATCGAGCGAAATGGTCTGATTGCTGGCTGCAGGGATGATTTGGGAGGCAAAACCTGCATAATTGGTTTCAAATATATCTGAGGTTTGGCTTTTGGTGATTTCAAAATGGCCATTTGCATCCGTAACTGTACCAACGCTGCCATTGGTGGCGCGTATGGTTACTCCAGGAAGAGGTTCTTTGGTTTGGGCATCAATGATTGTGCCTGATATGCTGTTTTGGGCATAGGTAATTACTGCGCAGGCCAAACAGGCGAGCATTAGAATATATTTTTGCATGATTGAATAATAAAGGTATAGGTTATACGCGTACAGCTGTGTTACTCATATAAAATGAATAACCAACGAGTTGATACGGAGTAACATGAAAAAATGGTAAAAACGTAGATCAATGGTTTCGGTCCCCAAAACGGTCGTTTTTGAGATGGATAAGCCACTTTTCCGACCAAATTGGACGTTGACTAAGCTTTTACAAAAAAAGAAAGTGTGGAAACGGTAAACACTTTTCAGGCGGGGGGCTTAAATATACCCTTCACAGGACTTTTAAATGATGGAAACACATACGCAAATTTAGGTTGAATAAATGCTTCCTCGTGGTAAAATGGTTGCAATTGGAACAATACCTCGGGCAAATCGTACACAATATCGTTTAATTGCCTCAATACATTAGGCAGGTATGGTAGGTGCTCCTCAGCGGCTTTCATGTCATTGAGCAAGGCACATTTACCATCGCAATGCAGTTCTGGTTTATCGCGATTGACACATTGCTGGACATATTCGGTTTTATTGGCGTAGTAATACACGACCCAAGCACTGCGCAGTGCGGATTGTGCAAGTATTCCAAATAAAATACAAATTATGAACAGATGACGCATAGAATGTTGCAAAGGTAATGCGTATTGTTTTTTTTATGGATAAAACATGTGCCAGTTCGCGACAAATAGGTTTTTGGGGTGTCCATTTCCCGTTTCCCGTTTACCCGTAGAGACGTTGCACTGCAACGTCTAAAACATCACGGACGATAAAATAAAAAAAATCCAATATTATACGTTGATATTGTACCCCCCCTGTTTTTTAGACGTTGCAGTGCAACGTCTAAAAAACATATCACGGACGATACAATGAAAAATAACCCAACATTACACGTTGATATTGTCCCCCTCCCTGTTTTTTAGACGTTGCAGTGCAACGTCTCTACGATAAACGCACCTTTAATAATTCGGCCAATAATTCAAACGCCTTTTTCCATTCCTCGTTGGCAAATACCCATTGCTCCTTTCGGTATCCCTTTGTAAACAGATAAAATACATTTTGAGAACGCCAAATGTCCGGTTTTAGATCCGTTTGGGTCTGAATTACCTGAATTACCTCATTGAGCCAATGTACCCGCGCCAAAGATGTAACCTCCATATTAAGGTTATTAATTTCACTATAAATACGATTACTTACGGCCAATTGTACCGCTTCTACATCGATCAATTTTATTTGCCACCGCCTAATATCCTCCGCAATCCGGCGCAATTTGCGCGGATCAATGGTTTCTTTAAACATAAAAAAGTCGAGTAATTCCGTATTGAGTACATAAGCAGCCACATTACGCCAAGTATCAGGAATTTGGAGGCGTTCGGCTTGGAGGCCGCTCATCAACTGGTAATTATCATTAAAAACATTTTTAAAATTACCCTCTGCTACCAACATTCCGGATTCCGTTATTTCGCGGATAATCTTGCTCCGTTCATCTTTGAACAGACTGCTCAACGTAAATTTTTCTGGACCAAAATACTGCTGCAACGCGCCAATCACTTCGCCCATATTGGCCGAGCGAAAAGCCGCTGACGTAAGGGTCCACATATCTTCAAAAGTAGAGGCATTCATCGTTTCGCTGATATTGCCGATAATATGCTGTTGGCCGAGATACAGCACTGCAAAGCAAAAATCGCGTTCGTATCCCGTTATTTTTGAACGAATATGTAGCCTTCCGCCCACTAATTGCGGTGTACCTGCTTCAATTTTCTCAAAAAAGCCCACAGAAGCCGTATAATTGAATAGGTCCAAACCTTCTGGGTCATCTTCAAATAAAGAAGCAACAGCAAAGTGCATGGCCACCCTTTCCAGTGTTACCCGCGTAGGCACTACATGGTATTTGTAACTCTCTGCACCATTGGCAAATACATTACTTGGTGCCAAACTGAGTTTTTGTTCAAAGTCATCGTGGAAGCTTCCTAGCCCAAGATCTTGCGCATAATCCATTGCTCGAAGCGCATATTGCAAAATCTGATTGGTCTCGATGCCCGATATTTCGTCAAAAAACCAACCGCAACTCGTGTACATCAGGATTGCATGGCGCTGCATGGCCATAAGTCGGAGTACGGTTGTTCGTTCCTGTTCACTCAGCACGCGGAGTGCATGTTTTTGGAAGAACTTTTTAATAACGCCCTCATCGTGTTGGTGCAACAGGATATCGATATAGTCATTCCGAGCCACCCACGGGTCGCGCAGTAGCCGTACCGATTCGCGTTCAAAGATGGGGATTAATTTATCGCGCAAATCATCAAATGCATCGCGGAGTGGTTTGCGCCAGCGTTGGTGCCAGCCAGCACGCCCTGAATTACAACCACAATCACTACGCCAGCGTTCTATGCCATGTACACAGCTCCACGACGAATTTTCATGGATTTGCGCTTCATATTCCGGCGGAAATAATTCCAAAAACTGGCCATAGTTGGTCAGTGTCGCTTTTCCTGTATCTTCAATATAGTTGAGTGCGTCGGCCAATGCCATTTCACCAAAACGGTGGTGGTGGCCATAACTTTCGCCATCGGTAGCAATATGCGCCAATTGAGGACTATTCGGTTCTTTATCCAAAATAGTCAGAATCCGTTCGGCAAAGCCCTTACCATTGTTTAGTATTCTTTCAAAAGCGACGGCTTGTGATACACCTCCGTGGTAGAAGAATACCGCAATTTTGCGGCCACTGGGCAAATTGCACCAATAAGGATGCCGCGTATCTATACTCTCTGTTTGAACGGGTGTCCACTCGGATGCGCCATTTTTACGTATTGCTTTTGCCTGTCGTGGTGCTAGAATCGTAAATTTTATATCGTGGGCAGCCAGTACTTCCAGTGTTTCCGTATTTACAGCGGTTTCTGCCAGCCATATGCCTTCTGGCTTGCGTTTGAAACGAAACTCAAAATCTTTAATCCCCCATACTACTTGCGTCACCTTGTCGCGGTAATTGCACAAAGGCATAATCAGATGGCTGTGTACCTGTGCTAAAGCAGAACCATGACCGCCAAAGCGCACCGCACTTTTTTGGTCGGCCAAGAGGATTAGTTTATAGGCCTGCGGATCATTTTCTTCAAGCCAAGAGAGCAATGTTGGCCCAAAATTGAAAGAAATACGGTTATAATTATTCCTAATTTTATAAATTTTTCCGCCATCATCCAAGATACGAGCCGCAGCATTGGGCGCATAACATTCATGGTTGATGCGTGCATTCCAATCGTGCCACGGGTGAGCACTTTCTTGTTCTTCCACAGTTTCTAACCAAGCATTTTCTCGTGGAGGTTGATAATAATGCCCGTGAATACAAACGTATCTCATGTTCTAATTTTGTGTTTGTTTTTATCGTTGCTAATCTATACCAGTAAGCGAGCCTTCGACCCAAAAGAAATCATTAGCCGAAGTTTCTTTTGCTTTCTTTCTGTTGTAAATCCAATAACCATATACCGATACAACGATGAAGTAGAGTATAAATACAATGTAATCTCTCGTTTGCATACGCAATGATTTGATAAATGAACGAGAAAGGAATAAGCATCTAGTCTCTAATAAATATGGCCAAAGGTAGATGTACCGCTGAATAAACCCATCTTTTCGCCTCAGAAAATATTTTTTTGGAAAAACTTTTGCGTAACTATTGCACAAGTGAATAAAATGACTGTATCTTTGCGTCCCGTTTAGCAATGGTTTCTTGGCCGAGCGGTTAGGCACAGGTCTGCAAAACCTGCTACAGCAGTTCGAATCTGCTAGAAACCTCAACAAATTAAGCCGCTTTGGACATGATGTCTAAAGCGGCTTTTTCTTTTTCTTTTCAAATTTTGACCATGATAATGTGGCCAAAACCTGTAAAATAAGTTAAGCATTGATCGAAGCACCCCAAATGAATCCCTCGACCAATGCTTAATCTTGGTCATTCATTGCTTACCAAAATATAGTATATAGTACAGTCAAAGTAGCCAATATAACTAATGCGCCAATGGTAAACCCACGAGAAGTGCGGAACATAGACGAATCAATTTCAAGCCCTTGTGGGTTATTGCGTCCTTTAAAGTCAATATTGCTAATGATATACATCCCAATAATGCAAGTAAGGAATACAAAACCCATGCGATCCAAGAACGGAATTTCATAGATACCATCACCGTTTTTAACCGCAAAACCCATTGGTGCCAAGAAAGCGAGATTGACAAGTTGTGGTAAAAACTTCAAAATAATGGACATAATAAAACCGCCAATTGTAGCAAACATGGCCGCATTGGAACTCGTTTTCTTCCAGAAGAAACCCAATATGAACATCGCAAAAATACCCGGCGAAACAAATCCTGTATATTCCTGAATGTATTGGAAGCCCTGTTTGCCTTCGCCCATCAGTTTTTCTCCGATGAGCAATGAAAGTACCACCGCTGCAGCCATAGCCACGATCACCACAATACGACCCAATGATACCAATTTGTCTTCACTAGCATTAGGATTGATGGCTTTCTTATAAATATCTAAGGTGTAAATCGTAGCAATACTATTGGCCTTTCCAGCCAAAGAAGCCACAATAGCCGCTGTAAGTGCCGCAAAAGCCAAACCTTTCATACCCACTGGAAGCAGATTGAGCAAAGACGGATACGCTTTGTTCACATCCACAATACCTTTTGAATCGAGCATTTCTGTTTGGAACATACCCTTTTGGTGCAAATAGTACGCAGCAATACCCGGCAATACAACAATAACGGGCATCAACAACTTGAGAAACGCCGCAAATAAAAGACCAGCACGTGCTGTTTTTAGGTCGGCGCCCAACGCACGTTGAGTAATGTACTGGTTACAGCCCCAGTAATTAAGGTTAACGATCCACATACCTCCAATCAGGATGGTGAGGCCAGGTAAATCCAAATAATTTGAATTATCCCGGTTGAAAATCATGTGAAAATGGTCATCCGCTTCTGTCCGAAGTACGCTAAGACCATTAAATACACCTTCTGTTCCTGCTTGATTGGCCACCAAATTCAAAGCAATATAGGTTGCTACCAATCCACCCAATATCAGGAAAAAGACCTGAATAATATCGGTATAGCCGATTACTTTCATACCGCCCAAGGTAATCACAATAGCAAAAATAGCCAATGCCAAAATACAAAAAAGTACACTAAGCCCCGAAATGCCATTGATCGCCAATGCCCCTAAGTACAAAATGGACATCAGATTGACCACTACATACAGAAAAAGCCAAAATATGGCCATGATCATCGCCACGCGGTCGTTATAGCGTTGGCTCAGAAACTGAGGCATGGTATAAATCTTGTTTTTCAGGTAAACGGGTATAAAGAAAATAGCCACAATCATCAATGTTGCTGCGGCCATCCACTCGTAGGTAGCGATAGCAAGCCCCATTTTAAAACCTGAACCCGACATACCAATCATCTGCTCAGCAGAAATATTGGAAGCGATCAAAGATGCGCCAATGGCCCACCAAGTGAGGGAGCCTTCGGCTAAGAAAAAATCATTTGCCGAGGTTTCTTTTGCTTTCTTACGGTTGTATATCCAGTAGCCATACACCGATACTACGATGAAGTACAAGATAAAAACAATGTAATCATTAATTTGCATACGTAATGTTTTGATAGATTAGTTAATAATAAATATGGCCAAAGGTATCTCTACCATTTAATAATCCCATATATCATAGCAAAAAATTTTTTTTTTGAGAAAAATTAATATTCAGCGCTGGATAAGCCCTTCAATGAGTAGGTAACAACCTAAACGACGGTTTTATTTATGCTTAATATGTTGATAGATCCGATTTCAGTGCATGTTTGTGTTTGATGATGGGAAATTAGGTGGATTGAATTATCTTTGTGGGTATCTTTGAAAGTTGCGTGTGTTATTACGGTGCGCCGAAATCGCTTTTGAACTGCTTGAAGCAGATGTGAGTAGTAAGCATAAGACAATCATGCAATAATCAACATTCATGCTGACAATGGATGGGATAATGCCAACCCTTCGTAAAATCAAAAGCACTAAAAGATACTGCATTGATACTTTGGTATGCGCAACAAACAATAGAAAACTACGAACAATGAAACAACTGAGCATAAAAGACGAGCAGACCGATTTTTTACTTTATACCGCACCCGAGGGTAAGGTAAAGGTGGAAGTTTTTTTGAATAACGAAACCGTTTGGCTCACGCAAAAAGCCATTGCGGCATTGTTTGGCGTGCAAGTGCCTGCGATTAGCAAGCATCTGAAAAATATTTTTGAAAGTGGCGAATTGCAAGAGGATTCAGTTATTTCCATTTTGGAAACAACTGCCGAAGATGGCAAAGTGTATCAGGTTCACTATTACAACCTCGATGCCATTATATCAGTAGGTTATCGGGTCAACAGCCGCCAGGCAACGCAATTCCGTATTTGGGCAACCAATACTTTGAAAGAATACTTACGATGGAGCAATTTGCATTTAGTGTAAATAAGTTTCTGGAATTTAATGAATACAAAGTTTTAGAAGGAAAAGGTTTAATCTCTGCAAAACAAGTCGAAGAAAAAGCCTTTGCTGAATATGAAAAATTTAATAAAACCCAGAAAATTGAATCAGATTTTGACAAGGCTGTTAAGGCTTTGAAAAGCAAAACGACAGACAAATGAAATGCACTGAAGAAAAATTAGAAAAGCGAATTCAATAGTTAATGTCTCAATGACTCTACATCTAAATAAAGAAAAGAGAAAATGACACAAAAAATCAACATTAAGCATAACGATTATGATGATTGGAAATCAATAGTGAATGTTCACATTACTTACAGCAATAACAGCTATGCGTTTTTTATTAATATTAATTTTTTTATCCGCTGCTGCTTGCAAGACAAAGCCCAACGATTGGCAGACACTTGACTTCGGAGCGTTTAAATTAACGATCCCAAAAGGTTGGACAGTGTTAAAAAAGCAAAGTCTTCATAACTATTTTGGAGGTTTGACAAATGGAAAAGATAGCCTTTGGTTTGATTATGGTCGGTATAGCTGGGACGTAAGTGTAGAAGGCTCGTATAATCACCGATTTGCAAAGGACACTGTCAATGGTTTCCCTGCAAGAATAATGAAACCAGACACAGTTGGCAAAGGTTATATTACAATGTATATTCCTAAAGTGACAGAGGAAAATAAGTTCGCAATTCGGGGAAAAAATATTCAAGAAACAGAAGTTATTCTTAAAATTTACAAATCATTAGTTTTCCAAAATAGCGATACACTAATAAATCCGCAACTGACCGACTCAAAATTTATTTATCCAACACACGGAAGTAGTAAAACGCTTTTTTTGCGAAATTGTGTAATCTGTCATTCAGAAAATAACGAATTAGCAGGGCCTGTATTAAATGAACTGTTACAAAAACGAAGCAATGAATGGTTATATACTTTTCTGACAGATAGAAAAAATGTTTTAAAAGATAGCCTTTTTCTAGCGTTGACTAAAAAATATGACCGTCAATGTATGGAATTTTCTAACTTTACAATAGAGGACGTTGACTTAATTAGTGACTATATTAAGAACTACTAATTACGGCGTTTAATATTGTTTTTTTTAATTTGAGCCAACGGAATAATAATGAGCATTTGTAATTCTATTCAGATTCATATAATTGTCAAGTTTTTTACACTAAAAACTTGACAATAGAATAAAAAGAACTATCTTTGTAGTATGAAAGTAGCAGAGCAAATACGTAAAACAATAGAAAACATACCCGAAGGTGAGCCTTTTGGTTATGCCGATTTGGGTATTGAGCCAGCCAATTTTATTACAGCCGCCAAGGCTTTGGAGCGTTTGCAAAAAAAAGGAATTATAAAAAAAGTCTCAAAGGGTTTATTTTATAGACCTGCAATGTCAATATTTGGAGCAATGCCACCAAATTATACTACGATACTCCAAAACTATTTATACAAAAATGGAAAAAGAGTTGGTTATATAACCGGTGGAGAACTTTATAATTCATTAAATCTTACCACACAAAATTATTTTAGAACCAAAATAGCCACCAATAGAAACCGAAAAAAAATAGAAATTAGTTGGTTAAAAACCACTAGTGTAAAAGCATACGTTGATGTTACAGAAGAAAATTTCCAATTATTAGGCATATTAGATGCTATAAAAGATATTAAATTAATTTCAGATAATTCGACCAGTGAGACGTTAAGGATATTAATGCCTCAAATAAAATTGTTTGCAAAAAAAGATATTCAAAATTTAATGAAATTTGCTTTACAGTATCCACCAAGAGCAAGGGCGTTATTGGGTGCTATTATTGAAAATATTTTTAAAGATGAATTTGAGTTAGCCCCACTTAAAAAAAGTTTGAATCCAACAACTACCTATAAAATAAGAATTAAAGAAGCCGTTTTGCCTACTATAAAAAACTGGAATATAAAATGATTCTACATCTAAATAAAGAAAACTTTATCCAAGCCATTGAGTTAACCGCTGCTACTATGGGCATCAAAGCCGTTTATGTAGAAAAAGACTATTGGGTTACTTATGCTTTATTTATCATTTTCAATAATGAAATTGGAAAAGACACAGTGTTTAAAGGTGGTACAGCACTATCCAAGTGTTACAATATGATAGAACGCTTTTCGGAAGATATTGATTTGGTCGTATTGAGACGAGAAGGAGAAACAGACAGCAAGTTAAAATCGAAATTAAAAGCAATAAGCACGGTTGTAGAAGCCGTATTGCCCGAAGTAACGATTGAAGGCATTACCCATAAAATGGGAATGAACCGAAAAACGGCACACTCCTACAACAAAGCATTTAAAGGTGATTACGGACAAGTAAGAGATGTGATAATTTTGGAATCAACTTGGCTGGGTTATTACGAACCATATACCATCAAAAGCATCGTTTCGTTTGTTGGCCAAATGATGATGGATAATAAGCTGTCTGATATTGCTAAAGAAAACGGACTACTTCCATTTGAACTATTGGCATTAGAACCCATAAGAACCATTTGCGAAAAAATAATGAGCTTGGTTCGTTTTTCTTATGGCGAAAATCCGATAGATGATTTAAAGAAAAAGATACGACATACCTACGATTTACATCAGTTACTTAAACAAGATGTGTTTTCAGAATTCTTTCATTCAACGGCTTTTGATGAAATGCTTTTGAAAGTAGCCAATGATGATGTTGCAAGTTTTAGAAACAATAATAAATGGCTGAATTATCATCCTAATGAAGCACTAGTTTTCAAAGACTTGGAAAATGTGTGGAGTGAGTTGAAACCGATTTACAATGGCGACTTTAAAAACTTGGTATATAGAGAATTGCCAAAAGAAGAAGCCGTTTTGGAAACATTAAAATTGATTCGGGAAAGATTAAAAACAATTTCTTGGACAATAAAAATTGAAATCGAGGAATGAAATGCACCGAAGCACAATTAGAAAAGGCTTTTACAACATTGTTAGCAAACAAAGGTTTTCTGCATCACTTGGGCAATACCCTTGTGCGTGCAGTGGATGATGTCATTATAACAGCAGCAAAAAGCAAAATTATAATTTGTCTTCTATTGATATTATCAGTTAATATTAACGCACAATCACGATCAAAAAATAAAACAAATGACACAACTTTTTTCTTTTCCAAAATATTCAAGTATCCAATAAATTATATCTCAGAAAATAAAGTTAACTGGAATACTAGTGATTC
This sequence comes from Chitinophagales bacterium, assembly GCA_013297575.1. Classification (GTDB taxonomy): domain Bacteria; phylum Bacteroidota; class Bacteroidia; order Chitinophagales; family Saprospiraceae; genus M3007. Next base: position 500 of record JAAFHO010000099.1, on the reverse strand, counting down.
TTTATCAATAGTAGATCAATATACCGATTTTCAATATTTAGACTCTACTCATATTGCTTTTGCAGACACGCTGAAAAATTACGTTATCGATGTGCTCGCGTCAAATCCAATAAGTAACACCGTATTAGATACAACTCAAAAGTGGCATCAAAATGAATTTTCATGGGGAACACGGGTTTTGAAAAACGGCAAATTTTTAAAGAAAGCTAGTAAAGTAACAATCAAACAAACTTTAGGGCTTAACCGGATTTTCGCAATTTCTGATCCGATTTTTAACAATAAAAGAAATATTGCTATGATAAAAGCCGATTACTCAGCGTTGAATAGAACAAGCAATACGTGTGATTTTGCAATCATCTTATATCGACTTGAAGGCAAAACATGGAAACCAATTTCGAGATTGGGGTATGGATGTACTTTTGAATAAAGTAAATGAGGCGTTTTAAATTTTATCGTTAGAAACCCACAAGACTACTTAGACAAAGCAACTAATCCAATAA
>JAAFHO010000010.1 GCA_013297575.1 Chitinophagales bacterium | reverse complement strand
TTTTTTTTCACCCTAATGCACGTATTATATTTGCCCATAGTAAAAGTAGCGCAGGTAAATATGTGTATGATACGCACCGCGACTTAATGGGCGAAACTCAAATTGTTTTCTCCCAAGATACACCTTTGCACGAGATAGATGTCTTGTTTTTATGCGTTGGGCATGGCGAATCAAAGCAGTTTTTGGCTGGTGTGCAAATCCCAGATCATTTAAAAATTATTGATCTAAGCCAAGATTTTAGGGTACAGGAAAATGCCGAATTTAATAATCACACCTTTGTCTATGGCCTTCCCGAATTAAACAGGGATAGGATTTGCAGCGCAAAATACATCGCTAATCCGGGTTGTTTCGCCACTGCTATCCAATTATCGCTGTTACCGATGGCCAGCCAAGGTTATTTGCCAGCAAGTGTGCATGTAACAGGTATTACAGGCGCAACAGGTGCCGGCCAGCAAATGCAGTCCACGTCGCATTTTCCGTGGCGTGTGGATAATATTTCTGCTTATAAAACCCTTCAACACCAGCATTTACACGAGATAAAGCAGTCTTTGGCTCAATTGCAACAGGGCGATATTGCAGTACATTTTGTGCCTTGGCGTGGCGATTTTGCACGTGGTATTTTTGTAAGTACTTGTATGGCTTTTAACGGAAATATAGAACAAGCACGAGCAATATATACCGAATACTATCAGACGCATCCATTTGTAGGTATCAGTATCGATCAAATAGATATGAAACAAGTTATAAATACTAATAAATGCTTGATTCAACTAGAAGTTTTAGAAGGTCAATTGGTCATTCATACCGCTATTGATAACCTTCTTAAAGGTGCGAGCGGGCAAGCGGTGCAGAATATGAACCTCCTGTTTGGTTTGGAGGAAAAAGCAGGGTTGTTTTTGAAGGGGTCGGCATTTTAAAAAATACTAATAATCTAACAAAAAATGAACCTATTTAACGTTTATCCGCTACAAAACATCACCATGGAACGTGCTGCTGGTGCGTGGGTTTGGGACAGTCAGGGCCGTCAATACCTTGATATGTATGGAGGGCATGCTGTTATTTCTATTGGGCATACCCAACCGCATTATGTACAACGGATAACGGCGCAATTGGATAAAATTGGCTTTTATTCCAATTCGGTACATTTACCCATTCAGCAAGAATTGGCCACGGCATTAGGGCGTGTGTCTGGTAAACCCGATTACCAGTTGTTTTTGTGTAATTCTGGCGCGGAAGCCAACGAAAATGCCTTGAAATTGGCTTCTTTTCATACAGGTCGCAAGAAAATAATCGCATTTTATCGCGGTTTTCATGGGCGCACCTCCTTGGTAGTTGCTGCTACCGATAACCCTAAGATTATCGCTCCGGTCAATGAAACCGACCATATTATTTTTCTGCCTTTTAATAATGAAAATGCGGTACGCGAATGCTTTAAAGCGCAAGGCGAACAAATAGCAGCGGTGATTGTAGAGGGCATTCAAGGGGTAGGTGGCATTCATGTAGCCTCGGATGTTTTTTTGCAAAGTATTCGTGCTTGTTGCGATGCGTATGGATCCGTTTTTGTAGCAGATAGTGTACAATGTGGTTATGGGCGAAGTGGCCGATTTTTTGCCCATGATTGGACAGGCGCACCTGCTGATATTTACACTATGGCAAAAGGCATGGGCAATGGTTTTCCGGTGGCTGGTGTGTGTATTGCACCGCATTTACCTGCTGTGATGGGTATGTTGGGGACTACATTTGGAGGTAATCCATTGGCTTGTGCGGCGGCGTTGGCGGTACTGGAAGTAATAGAAGACCAACAATTGATGGCCAATGCAGCAGTGATGGGCGATTACCTTATCCATGCCCTTCAGAACATACCAGAAGTGACCGCAGTACGTGGACGCGGGCTGATGATTGGCTTTGAAATGGTACCAGAACACAGCAATATCCGCCAAAGATTGCTACACGAAGCGGGTATTTTTACCGGCGAAGCCAAAAACAATGTGGTGCGTTTGTTGCCTTCATTAGCATTAAGCCAAACAGAAGCGGACTATTTTTTACACCATTTTAAACAATTGTTATGAAGCAATTTACATCGGTTAAAGATATTGATAACGTAGGTGATTTGGTACGGGAAGCCTTACAAATCAAACAAAACCCGTATGCTTATGAATCGCTTGGCAAAAGACGTACCCTTGGTCTGGTTTTTATGAATCCTAGTCTACGCACCCGATTAAGTACCCAAAAAGCCGCTCAAAACCTCGGAATGAACGTAATGACGGTCAACGCGGATAAAGATAGTTGGGCTTTAGAGTTCCAAGATGGTGCTGTGATGAACACAACAACCGTGGAGCATATCCGCGATGCAGCCCCAGTATTGGGCAATTATTGCGATATTATTGGGGTGCGTTGTTTCCCCGGTTTATTATCAAAAGAGGTGGATACTAGCGAGCATATCATGCATCAATTTATCAAATGGACGAAAAAACCGTATATTAGTTTAGAATCTGCTACCTTACACCCACTTCAGAGCCTTGCCGATGCGGTAACTATGGTGGAGCACAGTCGAGTTAAACGACCAAAGGTAGTACTTACTTGGGCGCCTCATATCAAATCTATACCACATGCAGTGGCCAATTCATTTGCGGAATGGGCAGTAGCGCAGGAGGTAGAATTTGTGATTACACACCCGGAAGGCTATGAATTGGATCCACAATTTACGCAAGGGGCTACTATTGAGTATAATCAGCAAAAAGCCCTCGAAGGTGCTGATTTTGTATATGTTAAAAATTGGAGCAGTTTTGCAGATTACGGAAAATTGCTTTGCCATGACCAAAATTGGATGCTTACGCTTCGACATATGGAAGCAACCAACCAAGCGCGTGTCATGCACTGTTTACCGGTTCGCCGGAATGTTGAATTGAGCGATGAAATCTTGGATAGTCCGCATAGTTTGGTGCAGGCACAGGCCGAAAATCGTGTATTTGCTGCGCAAGCAGTACTCAAACGAATGCTGGAAAATTTATAACCATGTCAAAGAAAAATATACTTCGGGTCATCAAAATTGGTGGCCATATTTTAGACGATCCGATGCGATTGTCCAAGTTTTTAAGTGCTTTTGCCCAATTGCCGGATGCAAAAATATTGGTACACGGTGGTGGAAAACTCGCCACCCAATTGGCCAACGAATTGGGTGTTCCTCAAACGATGATCGATGGACGGCGCGTTACAGATGCCGAAACCCTGCGTATTGCGGTAATGGTGTATGCTGGCTGGATCAACAAGCAATTAGTGGCTCAATTGAGTGCTTTGGGCTGCCCTGCGTTGGGTGTATGTGGTGCCGATGGTGATGTGCTTCGTGCGCATAAAAGGGTACATCCTACGATTGATTTTGGTTGGGTGGGCGATATTGATCTTGTGAATACCACTATATTGGATAGCTGGCTGGGGCGTGGCTTGATTCCTGTTGTCGCGCCAATTACCCATGATGGTCAAGGTCAATTGCTCAATACCAATGCCGATACGATAGCGCGTGAGATTGCCCAAGCGTTGAGTAAGGCATTTCATGTGGAACTCATCTTTGGCTTTGAGAAAAGTGGCGTATTGATGGATATGGATGATCCGGATTCTAGTATTGATCTATTAAACCTAGCAAAGTACAAAACCCTCAAGGCGCAATCCTTGATTTCTGATGGCATGATTCCTAAACTCGATAATGCTTTTGGGGCTTTGGAAAAAGGCGTAAGAAGGGTAGTGGTAGGACAAGCAGAATTATTAACCGAATTACTGGCAGGTACAGTAGGCACCACGATTGTCTTGTGAAAAACCGAAGAGAAAACTGTAAAAATTGACATGGATAAACAGATAAATATGCTGGCACAAACAGCCATTGCATTACTCAAAAAACTGATCGCAACGCCGTCTTTTAGTAAAGAAGAGGATGCTACGGCTCATGTTATTGCTGATTTTTTAGCGCACCATGGCGTTAAAACAAGCCAAAAGAAAAACAATATTTGGGCTGTAAATGAGCATTTTGATGCAGAAAAGCCCACGATTTTACTCAATTCGCACCATGATACCGTCCGACCTAATCATGGATATACCCGCAATCCATTTGCGCCGGATATGGATGATGGCAAATTATATGGTTTAGGTAGTAATGATGCAGGTGGCTCATTGGTGTGTCTGGCGGTTGTGTTTTTGCGTTATTATGCCGTTAAAGACCTGCCCTACAACCTCATATTTGCAGCCACAGCGGAAGAAGAAATATCGGGTAAGGATGGCATTGAACTATTGCTCCCTGAATTGGGAAAGATCGACGGTGCCATTGTGGGCGAACCCACTAAGATGGAAATGGCCATTGCCGAACGCGGTTTGATGGTCATCGACGGGGTTGCATCGGGGCGTTCTGGCCATGCTGCTCGCGAAGAAGGTGAAAATGCGCTCTATATCGCTTTAGATGATATAAATTGGATCAGGAATTATCGTTTTCCCAATGTATCGGAAATATTAGGGCCTGTAAAAATGTCGGTAACGGTCATCAACGCCGGTACGCAACATAATGTGGTACCCGACCGCTGTTTATTCACGATTGATGTGCGCGTCAACGAGTTATACGCCCTAAAAGAGGTACTGGAAACGATAAAAAGCCATACAAAAAGTGAATTAAAGTGTAGGAGTATGCGCCTGCGTTCGTCCCTAATTTCGTTAAAACACCCGATTGTAAAGGCCGGATTAGTACTACAAAAGAACTATTACGGTTCACCAACCACCTCAGATAAAGCACTTATGCCGTTTCCTGCGCTCAAAATGGGTCCCGGAGATAGTGCGCGAAGCCATACAGCAGATGAATTTATTTACCTGCACGAAATAGAAAATGGTATAAACGATTATTTGAAATTATTGGATTTGGTGCGTTGGGATAAGTAACCATAAAGTAATAAATTGTAAAATAAATCACACATGAAACTTTGGCAAAAAGACATTACGCCACATACCGCTGTTGAATCATTTACGGCTGGCAAAGACCGTGAAATGGATCTTTTTATCGCCGAATACGATGTTATTGGGTCTTTAGCGCACCTTGAAATGTTGCGCCAAACGGGTTTGATCCCTCAGGAGGAAGCCCGTTTGCTGGAATCGGCGTTAAATGACATTTTGCAAGAGGTAAAAGACGGTCATTTTATGTTAGAAGAGGGCGTAGAGGATGTACATTCGCAGGTGGAGTTGTTATTGACCCGCAGGGTAGGGGAGCCTGGTAAAAAAATTCATACTGGCCGCAGCCGGAATGACCAAGTATTGACGGATATGAAACTGTTTTTCAAAGCAGAATTGCAGCAGACAGTTGCGCACATCAAGCATTTTTTTGATCTTTTGATGGATAAAAGCGATGCATATAGCACTGTTTTGATGCCCGGATATACTCATTTTCAAATAGGTATGGTATCTTCGTTTGGCCTGTGGTTTGCGGCTTATGGCGAATCCTTGTCCGAAGATTTGTTATCTGTTCAATCGGCGTATCAGTTGGCCAATAAAAACCCATTAGGTTCTGCTGCGGGTTATGGCTCTTCGTTTCCTTTAAATCGGGATCTTACCACACAATTACTCGGATTTGAATCGCCCCATATCAACGTGTTGGCGGCTCAAATGAGTAGGGGTAAAACCGAGCGGGTTGTAGCGCAGGCATTGGCCAATATTGCGGCTACTTTGACCAAGTTTTCCTACGATTGCTGCCTTTTTATGTCTGGAAACTTTGGTTTTATCCGTTTTCCCGACCACCTTACCACGGGTTCCAGCATTATGCCCCACAAGAAAAACCCCGATGTATTTGAATTGGTACGCGCACGTTGTAATAGTCTTCAGGCATTGCCCAACGAAATTACGATGATGACCAATAACCTGCCATCGGGTTATCACCGCGATTTTCAGTTGATTAAAGAACGCATTTTTCCAGCCTTTGGCATGTTGCATGATAGTCTGGATATGTTGTGCTTAATGGTTGAAAACATCACCATAACACCCGATTTATTAGATGATCCGAAGTATAAATACCTGTTTACGGTAGAAGAAATCAACAAATTAACCCATTCCGGTGTTCCATTTCGCGAAGCATACAAACAAGTGGGTTACGCGGTAGAAAATGGAACTTTTGAGCCAGGTGCTATGTTAACCCATACGCATTTGGGCAGTATTGGCAACTTAGGCAATAACAGGATTAGGGCTGCGATGGAGGAAATTATAGCGCTCATAAAATAGTGCTGTCGATCCTCCTAATGAAATTATTGGCAGCCCTAAAGCACTGTTTTTTTATTGTCGTCCAAATATTATGTACCTTTGCGGTTGTACGGTAATTGGTCTTAGTACTTCACCTTGGCCAAATAAAGTATTAAAAAAGTCTTAGTAGAGTATCGGCGTGACTGCGGGTCTAATGTCGTCAGATTAAGCGAATCCTGACCCTGATAGGGGTCAAACTTGAGTAGCCCCGAATAAAATTCGGGGTTCGATGTGTAAGTGTATGTTTAATAACCCTGAAGGGGTTCAACGTAAGGAAATGTTAACCATACGTTGAAGTTCAACTACTCCGTAGTTGTTTAAAAACATCGCATTCCAAAACCCCGAATTTCATTCAGGGCTATTCAAGTTTAACCACTCCGTGGTTGGTTATTGCTCATCTGACGACTTTAGACTGCAAGTCAAGCAGTCACTACGTTCAAAATTTTTTAGCCTTCATATCTTTTACATAAATGACATTACCGAAACGATATTTGGTCACCTCCGCCCTGCCTTATGCCAATGGCCCCCTGCATATTGGGCATTTAGCGGGCGCATATCTACCTGCTGATATATATGTACGTTACCTGCGCTTGATGGGTAGGGATGTCGTGTATGTATGCGGCTCGGACGAACATGGAGCGGCCATTACCGTAAAGGCGCGCAAAGAAGGCATTACGCCTCAGCAAGTAGTAGATAAATACCATACAATGCTGCGTGATACCTTGTTTGGCATCGGGATCAGTTTTGATATTTATCACCGTACTACCGAGCCAATCCATTACGAAACTTCACAAGATTTTTTCCGCGAATTGCTTAAAAATGGCCAATTCGAGGAGAAAATGACCGATCAATATTACGACGAATCCGTCGGTCAGTTTTTGGCCGACCGATATATCATAGGTACATGCCCCAATTGCGCCAATCCGGATGCCTATGGTGACCAATGCGAAAAATGCGGCACGTCCCTTAGCCCTACGGAATTGATCAATCCTCGATCTACCCTGAGCGGTTCTAGTCCGGTGATGCGCCCGACCAAACATTGGTTCCTTAAACTCAATGAACACGAGCAATGGTTGCGCGAATGGATCAATACGGGTAAAAATGAAGCAGGTGTGCAATTGCACGACCCAGCCGAGTGGAAAAACCACGTAACAGGACAATGTAATTCTTGGCTCGATGGAGGCCTATTGCCACGCTCTATGACCCGCGATCTCGATTGGGGTATTCCCGTACCTCCCGAAGTGCCGGGTTCCGAAAATAAAGTGCTTTATGTCTGGTTGGATGCGCCAATCGGGTATATTTCAGCCACCAAACAATGGGCAAAAGACAACGGAAAAGATTGGCAGCCTTATTGGAAAAGCGAGGATACAGCATTGATACATTTTATTGGTAAAGATAATATTGTATTCCATTGTGTGATCTTTCCTATTGTTTTGAAAGCACATGGTGGCTATATTCTACCCGTAAATGTACCAGCGAATCAGTTTTTAAACCTCGAAGGCCGCAAATTGTCCACCTCGAAAAATTGGGCGGTTTGGGTACACGAATTTTTGGAAGAAATGCCCGGTCAAGGTGACGCATTGCGCTACAATTTGATCAAAAAAATGCCAGAGCAGAGCGATAGTGAGTTTACCTGGAAAGGTTATCAAGAAACCACGAATACGGAATTGGTCAATAATTTAGCCAATTTTGTAAACCGAGTATTGGTATTGACGCACAAGTACTACGAAGGCAAAGTCCCTGAATATCAAGCAGATATGACCTTTAAAAGTGGTTTCGAGGTCGGTGCCGATGGTACAGTTGCCAGCGAATTGGCGCAATTGAACCATAAAATAACTGAATTAATCGGCTTTATTGAGTCATTTAATTTCCGCGATGCGTTGCGTTTGGTGATGGAAATTAGTAGTGCAGGTAATGCCGTACTACAGTTCAACGAACCTTGGAAAGCCATCAAGGAGCAGCCCGAAACGGTAAAGGCAGTAATGAACACGTCATTGCAAATTGTAGCAGCATTGGCAGTATTATCTCGTCCATTTATTCCAGAAGCAGCCAATCGACTGAGGGAAATGTTGGCTTTGCCAGCCTTGTCCGATCAAGGGGAATTAAAGGGGCTATTAGATGCGCTAGGCAATGGCGAACCTTTGTTAGCACAGGGGCATATCATTGGCGAAGCAGCCCATTTATTTAGCCGTGTCACCGATGAAGTAATTGAGGTACAAGTACAAAAACTAGTGGATAATCAACCAATATCCGTTGCACCTGTACCTGAAACAACTGTATCAGACGTAGCCACTGCCTCTAATCAACCAACATCCACTCCTTCCACATACGAAGCATTAAAACCCATGATTCAATACGACGATTTTGCGAAAATGGATATTCGCACAGGCACAATATTGACCGCCGAAAAAGTAGAAAAATCCAAAAAATTGCTCAAATTGAGCGTTGATTTGGGCTTTGAACAGCGTACCATATTATCTGGTATCGCAGAACACTTTAGTCCCGAAGATATAGTGGGGCAACAAGTCATTGTATTGGCCAATCTTGCTCCAAGAATGATGATGGGAACCGAATCTCAAGGTATGATTTTGATGGCAGAGAACAGCGAGGGCAAACTGAGTTTTGTAAGCCCTGCTGCTGGTTGGCCCGAAGGTATGGGGGTGAAGTAACTTTCTATTTTGGATAGGGGCTTTTTTTCATGATGGCTCCTGCAATTAGGCTGATAATCAAGGCAAAGATCATAGTAAAAATAATGACAAAAATAAGTGTTGGAACAGGGCCGGTAAACATGGAGGAGATTTCGATCGCCTTATCGATTTGATCTTCGGTTTGCCCCCTGTTTTCCATGTCTGTGCGCATGGCCTCTATCATGTTTTCTGCATAATCAGTATTGATGAATTGGGTGTAAAAAAGGTTCAATAACGCTGTCACAACACTTGCAATCAGGCCAGTTTTTAACCCTAAGGCAACACATGTGCCGTATTCAATAAAGCCTCCTTGCTCGCTTCGGATTTTTGAAATCACGGTGGTTATGGCCCAAATCGCAATGCCAAATCCTACTAACGAGAATACAATTTTGATTAAAGTAGAAGTAGTGGGCAACGAGGGATCCATATTGGTAATAAATCCAATTAATGTAAGCGCAAATCCACTTGCTGACCAAATAAGGCCGTAACGGATGGCAAGTGGCCACGAAGGAGTGTTATTTACTAAAGGTTGGTCTAAATTATCCATGCGTTTTATATGTTTATATTTTTTCCAAAAATAGCATATAACGCCGGGTTGAGTACAACGCCAACCGATTGTTAGCCCAAAATAATCGACGAAATGCTAATAAAACAACAAAAACAATCCAATTGAAATACACGTAACCGCTGTAATCGCAAAATACCGTTGCAGATCGGGTCTAAACATACGCATTACTCCGCCAATAATTAGACTGGGAAAGGACATACCAATACATACATAACCCATAACAGCCTGTGTTATTTTGCCATCGTTAAATTGATAGGCCACCGCATAAGCCCCAATGCCCACCACCAAGGTAAGTAGCAGAACGGGTAAAAGTTTTTTAAGTGATATCATTTTCTGTCCAAATTACACCGCCAAAGCGGTCGATATATTGCCATTTGCCTTTCATGGTTACCAGTGCTAACCCTGCCCGAAATGGCGATGCGGTGGTATATTTTGGGGTAATTGCCCATTGTCCATCGGTATGGATATACCCCCATAGGCCATTATTGCGCGCTTGTGCAAGTCCATCCGAAAACACACCAGCGTCTTCATATTTGGGCATAATGGCTATTTTTCCTTCTTTATTGATAAAACCATAAGCCCCATTTATTTCTACAAGTGCCAGCCCTTCTCCATAATCGCCAGCCATATCAAAAATAGGTTCCACGGCCAAAACGCCTTCATCATTAACAAAACCGTATTTATTGTTTTTATAGGCTAAAGCCATACCGTCGAAAAATTCGCCGTAAGAGTGGTTTTCCACAAAACTAAACTGTGGAGATTGCAAGACTTGTCCGCTTCGGTCAATCAAGCCCCAGCATCCATTTTGGGTAATTACCGCTACTTTTTTATGGAAATGTCGCGCTGAATCCCACTGAGGTTCAATCACCCATTCTCCGCTTTTGTTGATATATCCCCAATGTTGATCTACACAAACAGGTGCTAGGCCATCGTTAAAATTACCAGCATCGTCAAATTGAGGAGGAATGGTAAATTGGCCATCGGGTCGAATAAAGCCATACTTTTGTTGGAATTTTACGGCAGCCAAGTCTTCGTGGAAATCGCTTGCTTCATCAAATTTGGGTGAAATAACCTCATTGCCGCGTTGGTCAATAAATCCCCATAATTGCACCAATTGTACCCGGATCAAGTGATTGGAACATATACCAACCGTGCGGTAACTGCGCTTGAGCAATAAACGACCAAGGCTATCAAGCGGAGCCCAGCGGTCGTTGAGGCGTGCGCGGGTAAAACCATTGTGGAATTCACCTGCTTCAAGGTATTGAGGCTCAATAATAACCGTACCTGCGGCGTCGATGAAACCATAACGCCCGTTTTCCCTAATCTTAAATAATGTATCTTGAGTTTGTCCAAACAACATAAGCGCCGCAAAGATAGCGCTTAGGAACGACATACAATGAAAGAGCGGTGAGATAAGATAAACATCACTCACCGCTCTTTCATTTTAGCGAATATCTATTTCGGTACCGATACCGGCATGGCACTATCATAATTGCCTGTGATAACCGGCGATTGCATTCCGGCAGTGTATTCCCGAACATTTTTGTAAACGTAATTGTACAACTCGCTGATAGTGACTAGTTTATCAGCATTGTTATCTGCTTTTCCTTTCAAACCTTGTAGCACGTAGTAGGTGAATACCCCTTGGCGCAAGCCATGATCTTCCAATGAAAGTTCTTCTGATTTGCTCGACATCAGTAGGGCCACGCCACCGTCGGTATCTTCAAATGCTTGGTAAAAACGCTTGAGTGAAACGGATGTTGGGCCTTTTGCGGCTAAACCTGCACCAAATTGCATAGAGCCAGAGTGGCAAGCATCGGCGATGCAAAGTTTGTGTTTGGCCTTACTTTCCTTAAATATTTTTAATACCTCATCGTGGCGCAATTTGTTGTTATAGCCATCAAAATCAACGGGCAAGAAACAACCTTCTAGTCCATGGCCGCTAAAATAAAGGATAACCACGTCATTTTCGTCTGCTTTTAAGAAAATAGTACGCATGGTTTTGAGGATGTTTTCGCGGGTAGCGGATTCATCCACCAATATTTCGATTTGATTTTCAGGCAAAGCGCCGCCTTCTGGGCTTTTCAAAAAAGAGTAAAAGCGGAAAGCATCATCATCTGTGAACTTCAGGTTAGGCATACTGGTATATCGGCCTACACCCACTGCTAATGCCCAAATTTTGACATCAGCGCTTGGTTCTTGTTTAACGGGATCGCTCGGCATTACTTCATCCGAATCGAGTTCGCGCACTGGCGCACCGGCTGCCCAGACTGCACCATAAACCCTTCCGCTTGCAAAGTACATGATACCTTCGCCATTTGGCGCGTTACTGGCCCATTTGCCTTCGTAGCGGTCTCCGTTGGAATAGTAGCAAATACCTTTTCCGGCTGGGTAGCCATCTTTGAATTCACCTATCCAACGAGATCCGTCGGGGTAATCAAAATAACCTTGACCGTTGGTGCAAAACGTCTTGTTGCAATTGCGTAAACCATTTACTTCTGATTTAGACTTGGGCTTTTCCGCAGACGTTGTAGTTGGCGGTGTAGGCGTAGGCTTAGCAGGTGTGGAGGTGGTGGTAGGTTTGGGTTTTGGCTTCGAGTTGTTACCCGTTGTAGGCGTAGAGGCAGTAGCAGTACTTGTACTTTCTAGTTGACCCATGTTCCAAGTACCACGATTTACCTTTTTATCAGCACCCACGAGTACACCAGCACCGTGTTTTTTGTTGGCTTGCCAACCACCGGAATAGTAGCCGCCATTAGGGTAAAACATAGTTCCTTGGCCTTCAAATTTGCCATTTTGGAATTGGCCTTGGTAGCGTTCCTTACTAATAAAAGTGTAAGAGCCAGAGCCATGAGGCTTACCATTGGTCCATTGACCTTCATATTGGTCGCCATTGGTAAACTTGTAAGTGCCAGTACCGGTGCGGCAATTGCCGCTGATGCACTGTGCGTAGAGGTTTCTTTCGGTAATTGAGGTGGCCAATAGAATAAGAATTGGCAACGAGAGGCGGATAATGAGACCCTTCATAATTTCAGGTTTTTAAAAAAAATTAAAACAAAAAAGAAGGATGCAAGTTTGTTACATTTTCCAACTTAACTTTTAAGTCAGAGCGGATTAAAAATATGACTGCTATAATAAGGCAAAAACCCAACAATCAAGTTCCTAAAACCGCGAACAACATGACTTCCATGTTTTAATCGCGGCAAAGAACTTTTAAGTACAGGCGAATATTGTGCCATTCTTATTTGTAGTTTAGTATTTTTTGTATCTTTGCACCCGTATTATATACCTAACTAATTAAAAATCAGTTAATTAAAAAATTTACTAAAAGATGTTAAAATATTTTTTCTTTATGTTATCGTTGGTTGTAGCAACCGTTGCTTGCAAAAACAGCCAAACTGCTACGAGCGGTACTGCTCAAAACTTTGGTGCTGCTGTGAATCCCAAAGGTGCGATTTCTTATGACGCACTGTTAACTAAAATGACCGCAGTTGATTCTTTGAATGCAAAGGTAACTGGAAAAGTAAGCGCTGTATGCAAAGCCAAGGGTTGTTGGATGACAATGATCTCCGAAAAACCAGGTCAGCCTGATATGCGTGTTACTTTTAAGAATTACGCTTTCTTTATGCCTAAGGATATTGTGGGCAAAACAGTAGTAATTGATGGTTTTGCCTTGGTAGAAACCATTTCTGTTGCTGATCAACGCCACTATGCTGAAGATGCAGGCCAAAGCAAAGAGGAAATCGCAAAAATTACCACACCAAAGCGCGAAATGACGTTTGAGGCTGCTGGTGTAGTGATTAAGTAAGGGAATGAAATTTAAATAAAAGTACAGATTTGGCGGCTTCATTTTGCCCCTCTCTTTGTTATTCATCGGTTGTTTATCTCTATTAAACGCCCTCTTCGTGCCTTGATAGAGACAAAATCATCTCCCCAAATCTGTACTTTTATTTAAATTTCATTCCTAAGGATTGGGGCTGTCTCATGAGTACTTTAAAAATGTAAGCACTTCTGAGACAGCCTAACTCGTCTGTACCCTCAACTCATTCTTACCCCATTTCCAACTTTTCTTTCTGGCTGTAACAAAACAACGCCTTCCTCGGTCTCTAGTCCCAGCACAAGCACTTCCGACATAAAATCTGCAATTTGTCTGGGCGGAAAATTGACCACGGCTAATATTTGCCGCCCTATAAGATCGTCTATTTCATATAAATTTGTGATTTGTGCACTGCTGCGCTTAATGCCAATTGCAGTACCAAAGTCTATGGTTAGTTTCCAAGCAGGTTTTCTGGCTTTGGGAAATGCTTCTACGGACATAATTGTACCTGAACGAATATCCATTTTTGAAAAATCTTCTATTGTTATTTGATTCATTTAAGAATTTTTATTTTAAAAATTTTGTTTTTTGTGTTAATTTGAAAATTAAATTTCAGATTTAATGGCTTTGGAAATTTCGAGGTGCAAATTTTCAAAAAAATAATAGAAAAAAGGTATTCTAATTTTAAAAAACTGCTTAGTTTCACAGCTTCAATTGAAATAGTTTCGATTTGTCGTAACTTTTCAAGGATATATTCACAACAAAACAAAACATACTAACATGGCAGAATTAGACAATTATCTCCCCTGCGAACAGTATGCCGCCGCATCGGAAAGCAGTAAATATCCGGGCTTTAAGGCATGGTTTGACGAGGCTACCGGCGCATGGTATTTTGCAGCAGTTACGAACAAGGGTCGGGTCGTCCTACGTTCCGAGGCTTACACTACCGAAGCAGCACGCGATAATGGTATTGAATCCGTTATGCGTAACCGCGACATTGAAGAACGCTATTCGGTCGCTGAAGATGATGGGAAATGGTACATTATCCTTAAAGCAGGCAATCGACAGGAAATTGCACGTTCGTGTGCGCACGGTAGCGAAGCGGCAGCAACTGCCGATATTGCCATGTGTGCTAGCGATGCAGTTGAAACGGCTGCTATTGTTGAGGATTACCTTTCTTGTGCATCGTACGAAGGGCATGCTGCATCAGAGCGGTATGCTGGATTTACAACATTTACCAATGCTGAAAATGGCCAGCACTATTTTGCGCTGGTGGACGGTGCAGGTAATGTCATGTTGCGTTCTGAGGGTTATACTACAGAAGCCTCGCGGAATAATGGTATTGAATCCGTTACAAAAAACCGCGATAATGAGGAGCGTTATAGTGTTGCTCAGGATGAGAACGATGGCCAATGGTATATTATCCTTAAAGCGGGTAATCATCAGGAAATAGCGCGCTCTTGTGGTTTTGAAAGCGAGGAAGGTGCTCGAGCCATATTGGCACGTAGTTTTGCGCCTCCAGCACCAGCCGCCATTGTGGAGGATTATTTGCCTTGCGAGTCTTATGTAGGCCAAGCCGCTTCTGAAAAATACCCCGGATTTACGACCTTTACCAGTGCTGAAGATGGTCAACACTATTTTGCAATGGTAGACAGTAAAGGCGCTGTTGTATTGCGTTCAGAAGCCTATAAATCAGAAGCCGCGCGAAATAATGGCATCGAATCTGTTCAGCGCAACCGCGAAATAGAAGAGCGTTATAGCGTTGCTCAAGATGAAACAGATGGCGAATGGTATATCAGCCTAAAAGCAGGTAATCATCAAGAAATAGCGCGCTCATGCGGACATAGTGATGAAGCGGGTGCTCGTGCTGGACTTGCCGCACTTTTTGCTCCGCCAGCAGTTGCAGCCATTGTAGAGGATTATTTGCCTTGTGCGTCTTACACTGGCCAAACCAAGTCGGAAAAATATCCAGGTTTTACTACTTTTACCAGCCCAGAGGATGGCCAGCATTATTTTGCTATGGTAGATGGCCACGATGGTGTTATTTTACGCTCAGAAGCCTATACTACGGAGGCTTCGCGTAATAATGGTATTGAATCGGTTTTGAAAAATCGCGATATAGAAGAGCGTTATTCCATTACTCAAGATGAAAGTGATGGTCAATGGTATGTGGCCTTAAAGGCGGGTAACCACCAAGAAATTGCACGTTCTTGTGGCTTCGCAGATAAGGCTGCTGCAGATGGGCATTTATTACATTGCTACTCTAGGGCGGCATTAGAAAAAATAGCGACAGGCGAAGGCGAAATAACGGAAGATTATTTGCCTTGTGCTGCTTATGAAGGGCATCCGGCCTCTACTTTTGAAGGTTTCACTATTTTCCAAGATCCTAAAACGAAATTGCATTATTTCGCTATGTTGGATGATGATGGCAAGGTGGCACTCAAATCGGAAGGTTATAAGGATCCTACGCGTCGCGATAATGGTATTGAATCGGTGCTGCGCAACCGTGGTATTAAAGACCATTGGCGCGAAATGGAAGATGAGCATGGCCCATATATGAGCCTTCGGGCAGTGAACCACCAAGAAATAGCGCGCAGTTGCCATAAAAAAGATAAGGCTGCTATGTTGGCTTGGTTCTTACCATTGGTGGCAGGACATGCGGCTTGGGGTAAAGATGCTGAACCAGAAGAAGTGGTAGCCATAGCACCTCCAGCACCTACTAAAGTGGTGGTGAATACTGAAAAACCCGTGGTTGCACCACCTCCAGTTACTTCATACACCGCGGCTCCAGCGGCTGCCGCTGCTACTGATGCAGGTGGCGGATGGTGGAAGTGGCTCTTAGGTGCGCTGTTATTGGGTCTTTTGGCTTGGTTATTGATGCGTGGATGCGAAAAAACGCCAACGCCACCTGTTGTTGCACCCGTAACGGCTACGCCTCCGCCTACTACTACGCCTGCGCCAGCACCAGCGCCTACACCTGCGCCAGCAGCAACGTGTAATTGTGATGCACAAACAGATCCGGTATTCCGCTTAGGAACAGGTACACCAAAATCACTACACCGTTTGGGTACTAACCCTGAATTTGGTGATTCTCATGGTCTTTCTGGTGCCGAGTTCTACTCGAAATTACAAGATCGCAGTGGTGCTAATCCAATTGACAAGAAGTTCTTGGATCGGATGTTCAAAGCAATGGGTTACAAAAATGGTTTCGCTGATGCAAAACCTGAAATGTTCTCGGAGGTTGAAATTCCTGCGGGTACAGTAGGTAATATTGGTTATAGTAAAGCGCATAAAACATTGTATGCTAAATTGGATACACAGGGTAAGGACTTATTGGCCTTCCGTATCAAATCTGCCAATGGTTGTGATTTGCACTTTATGAAAACTTGCGGTAATCACTTCTTTACTTGTAATAAGTAGTTTTTAGGGAAGTATAATAAAAGCATGAATTATCCCGAATTTTAGCAAAAATGCTAGAATTCGGGATTTTTTTTGGAACTGCCAGCGTGCGATATACAAGAGCCGTTAGGCTCGGGTCATCTTGTAGCAGCGGATTTTAATCCGCTGAACAGATGCGCAACAAGTTACGGAGAGCCGTCGGCTCGATACATATTTTTTCTTATATTCATGATGCCAGAATGATGACGATACATTTTTGAATATTTGAAATGACATAATATGGTCCGAGCCTACGGCTCTCTTATGATTGCGTAACCTTGTGGCGGATTAAAATCCGCCGCTACAAGATGTGCCGAGCCTACGGCTCTCTAATGGTTACGTAACCTTGTGGCGGATTGAACTACAATATGTGCTGAACCTACGGCTCTCAAATGGTTGCCGTAACCTTGTGGCGGATTGAAATCCGCCGCTACAAGATGTGCCGAGCCTAATGGCTCTTCGTTCTGCGTCGCTGCTCCGAAGTTAGGAAATTATGGGTGTACGAGGATTTACAACAAATGTTGAACTGTTCCGAAGTTAGGAAATTATTGATTCACGACTTAATCATCCAATTCCACCTCTTCGGCCTCTGGAACTTCAAAAAAAGACCTGTCTTGGTGCATTTTACACCAACTACAATCTGGTTTTCCGCAGCCTGTATCAAATTTTCTTGCTTGAATATTGCTCCATGTTTCCAAAATGAGTTGGCGCATCCAACTTGTATCTTCTGATGTAAAAATGATTTCATCTGTCCTGAAATTGCCCTTTTTTACGTTTTCTACCCATGAAATAGCACCTGCACTGACGGGTTCGCCAAAAATAAAACTTTGCTCTAGCATTATTTTGTAGAACAGCAGTTGTCTATAATAATCACCGCCCAAGGGGTTTTCTTCATTGGGGCGGGCTATTCGTTTACTGGTCCAATTTCCTGTTTTATAATCAATTATACGGATACTGCCGTTGTCTAAAAACTCAATTTTATCAATGGCACCATTGAGTACAGCGCCTTCCAGTTCCACTTGGCGGATATTGAATTCCACTTTGGATCGTTTACGCCAATAGGCCATTTGTTCGGTGGCGAAACGCAATAATGTGGATTTTCCTGTGTTCAGTCTTTGGATAAAGCGTTGCTCTTCGAACCGTTTTTTATTGCGGTGCATATCGCGCTCAAAGAGGAAAACAAGGCGTTCTGCGGGCGGGAATTCGTGTTTAGGGTCGTTCTGCATTTCAAGGAAATAGTGTTGCAAGGCGGCGTGTATGGCCAATCCTGTCAACGCCGCTTCACTACTTACGCTCGGGATACGCAACACTTCTTCGTAATAAAAAGCCAGTGGGCAACGTAAATATTTGTTTAATCCTTTGGCGCTGAGCGAAAATTTTTCTAAAAAACGTTCAAAAACTGCTGCATCTGGCAATGTAATGACAGGTATTGCGGCAGTGCCTAATAGCAATGCTTGTGCTTCCAATAGGGCAGGAATATCGTCGGAATGGTGTACTGTTTTTAATCCAGTTTCATCCAAAAAGCGCGTAGCCGATATTTCTTTTCCTGCATCATCTTTTCGGCTATAAGAAATATGCAAATGTGTTTTTGCTCTTGTTAATGCTACATAAAACAAACGACGACGTGCCTCCATTTCATCTTCTTCGCCGGAAAACGTAAGGGTAGGAGGGAGGCTAAATTTATTTTTGTTATCGCTACTGCCTGGCTCCCAAAATTCTTTTGTACAATGCGGAATAAAAACATACTCAAATTCCAATCCTTTGGCTGCGTGTGCGGTAAGTAATTGCACACCTGGGCCAGTGCGAACAGATTGCTGGAGGTGCAATGGTATTTTATTGGTCTCCATTGTATCCAGTAAATTTAATAACGTATTGATATTGAACTTACTATCTCGGTTTATGCCCGATTCAATAAACGACATCCAGGTAGAAAGGATTTGCAGGTACCATGCTTTATCGGGTTGTGCTAGGATATAATTGAGGATACCCAATTGCGTAAACATGGTTTCCATTAGGTGGTTTAATGCGTAGCCTTTTGGGTATTTACTCGGTATATCTGCTACGAATTGTGCTGCTGGCCAGTCGGAATTTGCCAGCATTTCGCGCCAAGTAAGTTTGTCGGATTGCTGGTTGTGAAGTGCCAATTTAGCCAAGTCGAGGCTGGATATTTGGAAAAAAGGCGCATGCAATAATTGGAATAACCGATGTTCGCCGCTAAAGGGTTCGGTCATTTCATCGCGTAAATAATAGAGTATTTCGCGTATTTGAACAATGAGCGGTATTTCTAAAATATTGATGGATCGCTTGGTTTGGTAAGCAATCCCTTTTTTCTCTAAAAGGTTGATGAGGCGTTTGTATTGCTTGTGTTTGTAACAAAGCACGGCAATGGATTCTGGGTCGATACCATTGGCCAGTAATTGTTCTATTTGTGCTACAAGATCGGTGTCCTCCGCTAGTGTATTGGAATACGATACCTGATGTATGGTTGCTGATTCGTTGGCCGTTCGGTGCGCAATGAGGTTTTTATTGAGTTGTATTTCAAATTGCCCGACGGCGCGCAATTGATTTGCTTCGATCACCCGATGGGCAATATCCAGAATGGGTTGAAGTGAGCGGTAGTTTTGGGTTAGAACAACGGTGAGTAAGTCTTTTTTATGGGTTTCATAAAAATCGAGTAGATTTTGTAGGCGTGCACCTTGGAACTCGAAAATACTTTGGTCGTCATCGCCCACAATAAAGATATTGGGTATCTCCCAGTAATTGAGTAAAAATTGGAGTAATTGATTTTGAGCACCGTTGGTATCCTGAAACTCATCGACCAATATATATTGGTAGCGTTCTTGGTAATTGCGCAGCAGATCGGGGTGTTTTTCAAAAGCATTGATGGTCCAAAGGATCATATCCTCGTATTCATACCGATTGGCGCGTTCGAGTGCGCGCAGGTAACTCGGATAGAGGTCGGCTGCTTCACGGAGTTTATCCATTTTTTTTACAGCCTCTTCCAATTTTTTTTGGTTGATATCCCCTTTTTTGCCTTGTTCTGTTTTTCTTTTTAGGATATAGTCTGGGTTTTGGGGCAGTTGATTGATCCAAACATTGATGGCTTTGTGTATATCGCCTGGTTTCCAACGTTCTTTTTTCATCAACTGGAACAAGTTGCGGAGTTGGGGTTCTAGTTGGTAAGGCGATTTATAGCCTTCGCGCAAGGGGGAATTAGCGGGCAAGGGGGAGAGCAGTTGCCTGACAATCTCAATTTGCTCCAAATCATTAAGGATTTCCAAGCCAGATTGCCCGAAATATTCCATGTTTTCTTGAATGACCCTATTACAAAAAGTATGATAGGTCATAATAGGTATCCGATGAGCGGCAGGCCCAATGAGTTGGAGTAACCGTTGCCGCATGGCGTTCACGCCTGCATCGGTAAAGGTAAGACAAAGGATATTTTGAGGGCGTGTATCGGTGGTGAGCAGGATATTACCGATACGTGCAGCGAGTACTTGAGTTTTGCCAGTACCGGGGCCGGCGAGTACCAATACGGGGCCTTCAATATGTTCAACAGCCTGTAATTGCTCCCGATTGAGGGTGCTGAGGAATTGCCGAAAGGCTTGGTTATATTGCTCTGTTGTAGTAGTCAAGGATTATTGGATGCTCTGACAAAGTTCAATTAAAACACCATTGGATGATTTAGGATGCAAAAAAGCAATTAATTTATTATCGGCACCTGGTTTGGGTGTTGGATTAATCATTATAAATCCTTCGTTTTCAAGGCGTTGTATTTCGGCATAAATATCATCTACTTCAAATGCGATATGGTGTATGCCTTCGCCACGTTTTTCGATAAACTTGGCAATGGGACTATTTGGGTCGGAGGCTTGGAGGAGTTCAATTTTACTTTCACCTAAGGCAAAAAAAGAAGTGGCCACCTGTTCGCTGGCCACTTCTTCAATTTTGTAATGCCCTATCCCGAGTAATTTTTTGAACAAGGCATTACTGGCCTCCATATCTTTAACAGCTATGCCGATATGGTCTATTTTCATATAAATAAAGATAAAAAAAGGGATGAAATAGCGTTGATTTGAATCAACTTATCTCATCCCTTCTCATTATTTAAAAATTATTGCTTAACAGAGAACGTGCGTGCTACGCTACCTTCTGCCGTGCGGAGATTGATAACATAGATACCAGAAGCAAGGTTTGCTGTCTCGATCGTTTTGTTATTATTACCTGCATTGAAAGCAACTGAACCCATATCGCGTACGATTTGGCCAAGTGCATTTGTAACAGTGATCTGTACATCAGCAGCAGTTTTCATGCTGAAATCAACGCGGATCATATCTTTTGCTGGATTAGGGAATACGCGCATGCTGCCTTCGTCCACTAAGTTGTTGGTACCAACGATACCATCAGCACCAAAGATGTTACGAGCATCTGCGAAATCGCAACCGCCTTCAGCAAGAATATTGGTTGGAGTAGATGTTTCAAACAGTTTGTAGTAGCCCGTAGCTTGGTAACACATACCGTCGCCATAAGAGTCCACCATGTGAAGGAAATAGCAACCATTTGCTGGTACTTCCATTGTTTCTGTAAAAACTTGGCTATTACCATAAGAACCAGGTCCAACAGCAGGTGTACCTGTGTTGGCGCCATTAGGTCCAACTAATTCGTTGCCACCAGAAGCATACACTTCACCTTGCTCGTCGAGGAGTTCCCAATAAGTTTCCTGACCGTAGGCATCAGTTTTAAACTCCAAAGTAAGTTCTTTGGTTGCTGTTGCTTTTGCTTTTTGGTAAGACTTTTGCTTCACGATAGGTGTTGCCAAAGCAGTACCATTCAAGCTTTTTACTGTTGCTTTAATGATAGTAGCACCAGTAACATTTACAGGAGCAAATTCAATAAGACTTGGTTGGAAAGAACCGATTGGTGTAGTATAGTCTAATGTTTGTGCTACTTGACCATTTACTTTTAGTTCGATTACGATAGACTTAAGGCTATCAGTACCAGAGTTTACCATCAACATTGAAGGAGTAATAGATTGGGTACCACAAATTTTACCGAATGCATAATCAGAATCAAAAGCAATTGCAGTGAAATCAACACCCTGCTTTGGTTCTGGGCAAGCGTCAGCAGCCGATTTTAAAGCGGCTTTAGACAACTGACCTACCTCTTTCACTAAGTGATTAGAGCAGATTAGGTAAATTGTAGGGAAATAAGAAATTTGATATGCATCTGCAATGTCTGCGTTATCAATAATTGGGTAAGGTGTGTCCAAAATCCAGTTACCTTGAGTTGTTGGGCATGCACTTGAATTACCCATAAGGCAATCCATGTTTGTAGAAGGATCACCTTCAATGAAAACAACCATGAGTTCATTGGTACCATTTGGGCCATAATCGTTATACAAACCTTCCAACGCACCGCTATTGTGGTAGTTCCAGCATGGGCCGCACCAAGTAGCGGATACGTCCATAATGACAGGTTTACCAGATTCAATAATTTCGTACAAATTGACTGGGTTGCCATTGATGTCAGTGGCATTGAAATTTGGAGCAATGGAGTTTGGAGCGATTTGAGCATTTAAACCACTCAAAAGGCATAAAAAAGCAAAAAAAGTTAGCAGTTTTTTCATGTTGAAAAATAAAATAGTAATGTGAAAATACGTAATTAACAGTAACGGAATAAGGAATTTTGGGTAAGCAGCAAGCGATTAGGATAAAAATGTCTTAGCATAAGTTATTACACTGCCAAGAATGGATGCAAATGTATAATAACCTGATATAATTTTGTAGCATTTCCCTGAATTAAATTGAAAATGTAAAAAATGAGCAATTCCACCCTTTCATTCAGGACGATAGATCTCAAAACAAACTTGTAGTTTTGCGCCATGAAAAGAAATAAATACCTCCAAATTATGAAGTATCTACTTATTGCCACGATACTTTTTATTGTTAGTTGTAAGCAAGAACAACGGCCTTTACAAATCGAAAAACCAGCTGCTCCAACGTCAAAAGAGGTGGAGGCGAATAATAGAAATCGAGCTGTACCGAGTTATGTATTGGAAGTACTTCAATATGTCAAAGCAAAAGACGAGGCTCCAGCCGGTTATGTAGGCGGGCGTAATTTTCAAAATAGGGAAAAGCAATTGCCGTTAAAGACCCCGGAAGGTAAAAATATACGTTATCGAGAATGGGATGTGTATCCCAAGGAGCAGGGGCGAAATAGAGGGGCGGAACGATTGGTGACTGGATCGGATCAAAGTGCATGGTACACCAAAGATCATTATCGTAGTTTTTTGAGGGTGGAGTAGGAGGGATACAATAGCGTACTTAGAAATAGGGTTTCTTTTCAAAAAGCATATAACAACTTAACCAATCGGCCAATTATAGTCAACTG
>JAAFHO010000001.1 GCA_013297575.1 Chitinophagales bacterium | reverse complement strand
CCGTGCGCACCCATAACATACTATTCGGGGGTAAATGTTCCAAGGCATGGCGATGCTGCTTTGCATGCAGCGTGAGGTGGGTTCGATACCCATAGCCTCCACTACAAACATAATACTTGTTACAAACTGGCTTATAGCTCAACGGTGGAGCGGTGGGTTGTTAACCCAATGGATATAGGTTCGAATCCTATTAGGCCAGCCAAAAATTAGCCAACAAAGCATACATGGTGATGCACCTGTCTTGTAAACAGGATAAGTACTTGGACACAATTAATTGTGTCCAAGTACTTAGATAGGTTCGATTCCTATTGTCGGCTCTTAATAGCAGTGTGGCGCAGCGGCAAGCGCAACGGTTTTACATACCGGAGGTCGGGAGTTCGAGTCTCTCCACTGCTACGCACTCTCCATCATTCAGGAGTATAGCTCAATAGGTAGAGTGTCAGTCTCCAAAACTGAAGGTTGTAGGTTCGAGACCTACTGCTCCTGCAAAAATTACCAACATTGGAATCTTTTTGTGTGTTTTATCGTTCCTAATACTTTAATGCTTTTTATACTAGCCTTCTTAAAATATGCTTTTAACCTTTTACACCCATTGGACCAATTCATTTAAAGGCATCCCTCGAGCGGTTTGGTTATTGTCTTTTGTTAATTTTATCAACCGCTGTGGCGGTATGGTACTCATTTTTTTATCTGTTTATCTCACCAAACACCTAGGATTTTCTATTGTTGAGGCTGGTTATGTGATGACTATGTTTGGTATTGGTGCCTTGGTTGGAACATGGATTGGCGGCAGATTGACAGATAAAGTGGGTTATTATCCTGTACAATTGCTCTCTTTATTGCTCAACGGCTTATTGTTATTATCCATGCTTTTGGTACATAATTTTTGGCCCATGTGCTTAGCCGTTTTTTCGGTAAGTGTTATTTCGGAATCATTTCGACCAGCCAACCAAGTTGCAATGGCACTTTATACCAATACAACGAATAGGACGCGTTCTATTTCGGTATTGAGGTTGGCATATAACCTTGGATTTACGATTGCACCTGCTTTGGGTGGTATCATTGCGGGTAATTTTGGCTGGCATTGGCTGTTTTGGGCCGATGGATTGACTTGTATTGCTGCGGCTGTTGGGTTGCGTTTGTTATTGAAACCAGTAAAGAAAACTGAATTGGAGGTGGCAACCGAGGAAAGTAAAGATTTACCCAAAATAAAACCTTATTTGGACAAAACCTTTATGCCTTTTCTATTCTGCACTTTTTTAGGAGCGATGGCATTTATGCAAATGTTATGGACGGTACCTGTTTATTTTAAGGACAGTTTTGGTTGGCAGGAAGATAAAATTGGATGGATTATGGCTTTAAATGGCGCATTGGTTTTCTTAATTGAAATGCCTTTTATTTTTTATATTGAAAAAAGAAGGCCACCATTTGTGTATGTCCAAATCGGGATTTTCTTGTATATTGTGGCTTATTCTGCCTTTTTAATGCCGGTAGCAGGCGTATTCGCAGCAGTTTTGTACATGATTTTTATTTCCTTTGGCGAAATGCTGGTCATGCCATTTAGTGGTAATTTGGCCTACTCTATAGCCAATGAACGTGCCAATAAAGGCGGATATATGGCGGCTTATGGTTTGTCTTACTCTTTTGCCAATATTTTTGCGCCCTTGTTAGGTACACAAATCATTGCCACATGGGGTTTCAATACTTTATGGGTAGTCACTTGCGGCTTCGCTTTGTTGGCATTGCTGGGATTTAGGCGTATGGAACGCAACCGCTGAATATATACGAAACCTAACGACGCTTAGTATAATAATAAGGTATAACGTACCTGCGCCTCAGTGATACGTTATACCTTATAGTTTCCTAAATTAATTTATCAGGTGTGATAGGTAAATTTCGTACACGTTTGCCTGTTGCATGAAAAACGGCATTACCAATGGCTGCTGCGGCACCAATCAAACCAATTTCACCAAGTCCTTTTGCGCCCATCTTATTGAGGTACGGATCTGCTTTATCCACAAAAATTACTTCGATATTGGGAACATCTGCTTGTACCGGTATATGGTAACCTGCAAAATCATTAGCGACCAACCTACCATGTTGATGATCCATATGTTGCTCCTCCATGAGTGCCATTCCGATTCCCATCACCACAGCACCGCTAATTTGGCTGGATGCCGTTTTGTTATTCATGATTCTACCTGCATCTACACACGATACAAAGCGCGTGACGCGTACAGCACCCGTATATTTGTGTACATATACTTCTGCAAAGTGCGCTCCAAAGGAATAAAAGGCATATTTTCCGCCTTCTTCTCCACTGGAAGATGTTTTTGTCGCTTCTACTTCGGTAATATTTTTTTTCTCCATCAAATCAGCAAACGTAACTAACGATGCGGGCTTCCCTTTGATCCCCATTTTGCCATTGATAAGAAATACATCTTCTATTTTGGCCTCTTTGTATGTTTCCCCAAGCGTCTCAACGGCTATATCTAATAATTTTTGCTTGATTTCAGTACAAATATCATAAACCGCAGATCCAACCGAGGCGACAGTAACGCTTCCTCCTTGGCCAGGTGAAGGGGGGAGATTTGATTTACCCAACTCAAAACGTATTTTCCCCATTGGGATTCCACTAGCATCAGATGCGATTTTTACCATAGTGGTGGAGGTGCCTGGTCCCATATCGCTCGTCGCACTTTGTATCAATAAATTTCCTTTTGAATCTAATACCGCTCTTGCAGTGGCTGGTGCACGCCAAGCACCCCAAGAGCCTACCGCCATACCCGTACCTACCCACCAGTCCCTATCGCTGGAAGAGCGAGGTTCAGGTTTTCGCGCCTCCCAATCAAATTGTCTTGCTGCCTTAATTAAGCATTCAGTCAAATGGTTGCTCGACCAAGGCTTGTTGTCATCGGGGTGTGTTTCAGCGTAGTTTTTTTTGCGCAATTGGACAGGATCCATGTTTAATGAATATGCCAATTCGTCCATAGCCGTTTCTAATGCAAATGATCCTGTTGCTTCTCCTGGTGCACGCATCCAAATCGGTGTGCTGTAAGTAAGTGGAAGCACCTTATAATTGGTTTCCAGATTGGGGCAAGCATACAGCATTTTGGTGATGCCTGTAACGCTCTCTGCGAACTCTTCATACTCTGATGTTTGCCCAATTGCTTCGTGTTTTATCCCAACAATCTTACCATCTTTTGTGGCACCAATACTTACTTTTTGAGCAGTTGCGGGGCGATAACCCGTCATAGTAAACATTTGTGGGCGCGTAACACTCACCTTTACTGGGCGTTTGAGCATTTTTGCTGCGATAATAGCCGCAAAAGTGTGTGGCCATACGCGCAAACCGGAACCAAATCCACCGCCGATAAATTCTGAATTAACAACAACTTGTTCTTTTTCTAATTTTAGGGCTTTGGCGAGCGTATCCCTAATATCTTGTACTGCGTGGTTTTTGTCGTAAACAGTCAGTTTTTCATCTCCTTCCCAAATAGCAGTGGTACTGTGCATCTCCATTGGGTTGTGTACCTCTTGTGGGGTAGTATATGCTTGATCCACTTTAAAAGGTGCATTGCTCCAAGCGGTTACATCGCCTCGTTTTGTATCGGAAAGCCATTTACTGGAAGAAGGGCGTGCCTGATCGAGATGAGTGCCAAAATCGGTGGTATGTGGTGCTTGTTCGTAGGTGCATTTGACCAAAGAAGCGGCATATTGTGCTTGTTCTAAGCGATCTGCGACGACTAAAGCGATGGGTTGACCGTTGAAAACAATGTCTTTGCTATGAAAAACACGAAGACCTAGGTCTAGTTTTTTAGCAGTCTTTGATTTTTTAAGACCAAAGAGTTTTGTGCTATTTTTATGGGTAATCACTGATATGACCCCTGCGGCTTTCTCTGCTGCGGAGGTATCTATTTTTTTAATGACACCTTTTGCAATGGTACTTCCTACCAATACACCATAAACTAAGTTTGGTAATGGTATTTCGGCTGTATATTTTGCTGTTCCAGTTACTTTGTCGCGCCCGTCAACACGGTCAGTTGAGTCACCAGAAATAGTATTTGTATGATTCATTGCTGTTAGAGGATTTGAATTAGTTAAATATTGCCAACATTGCCGCAAGTACGGTTTGTTCGGCCATTTTTACTTTAAAGGCATTATGCGTCAATGGTTTAGCCTCTTTTACTACAAGAGCAGCTGCTGCTTTAAAAGAGTTTTCAGAGTCTGATTTGCCTTTTAAGTAGGCTTCTGCTTCGTAGGCACGCCAAGGCTTATGCGCTACACCGCCAAGCGCAATGCGTGCATCAAGAATTACGCTGTCTTTTATTTCAAATGCCACAGCAACCGAAACCAACGCAAATGCGTAAGAAGCACGATCCCTCACTTTCATATAGTTATGGAACTTTGTGAAATTGTTTTTAGGAATAGTAATGCTCGTTATCAATTCCCCTTTTTCCAAAATATTATCCTTTTCAGGTGTATTGCCAGGCAAGCGGTGGAAGTCCTTAAAATCAATAATGCGCTCTTGTTTAGCCGATTTTACAGTAATTGTTGCGTCCAAGGCGGCTAATGCGACACATAAATCGCTAGGGTGCACGGCCACACAACTATCGCTGGCACCAAAAATAGCGGACATACGATTAAAGCCTTCTTTAGCGCCGCAACCAGAACCGGGTTGGCGTTTGTTACAAGGCATGGCAATATCATAAAAATAGGGGCAGCGGGTTCTTTGTAAAATATTGCCGCCAACGGTAGCCATATTCCGCAATTGCGGGGATGCACCTGCCAATAATGCTTGGGCTACAAGTGGGTATTGTTGCGTTATGATTTGGTGCATAGCCACATCACTATTCAATGCCAATGCTCCAATAGTAACACCTAAAGGGCCATTTTGGATACTATTTAAAGGCAAACGGCTAATATCGATCAAATGATCAGGTGCTACGATATCCTTTTTCATTAGATCGAGTAGGTTCGTCGCACCTGCTATATACTGTGCACCTTCATTCTTTTGGAATAAATCAAGTGCCGATTGTGTATCTGTGGGTCTGTGGTACTGAAATAGTTTCATTGAGCAACTTCTTTTATGGCGTTAACGATATTGGGGTAAGCGCCACAACGGCACAAATTGCCACTCATAAATTCCCGTATTTCAAAATCATTATTGGTATGGCCTTCATTGACACAGGCTACTGCCGACATGATTTGTCCTGGGGTACAATAGCCGCATTGTAGGCCATCGTGTTTAATAAATGCTGCTTGCATTGGGTGAAGTTCTTCGCCATTGGCCAAACCTTCTATCGTCGTTATTTCGCGACCTTCTTGCATAATGGCCAAAGTAAGACAGGAGTTTACACGTCTTCCATCAATATGAATGGTACAAGCACCGCATTGTCCGTGATCACAGCCTTTTTTAGTACCAGTTAAACCCAGTTGTTCGCGCAACAAATCTAAAAGTGTTACACGAGGTTCCACCATCACTTTTTGCACTTTTCCGTTAATGGAGAGCGTAATGGGTACTTGCTCCAATGCGTATGCCGCTTTATCAAAAGTGCGATTTTCTGCCGCTTCCAATACAGTTGAAGGCGTAACTGCTACCGCTGCCAGCACCGCACTTTGCTTAAAAAACGTACGTCTGGAGGTGTGAAGGGGATTTTTATTTTTTTTTGCCATAATGTTGTCGGATAATCAGGACAAAAGTAGGCAACACGCAGGGATTAGTATCTATTAATCCGATTTTTTTTATGTACTTACAGGGGCTAATTTCAATTTCAAGCCATCCAATGCTTCGGTGATTTTAATTTGGCAACCCAAACGAGAGTTCGGCTTTACAAAAAATGCTGAATCCAACATGGCAAGTTCATCGTCTGATGGTTCATGCAGATCGTGTTCAGAAAGCACATAGACATGGCAACTAGCGCAAAGTGCCATTCCTCCGCAAGTACCTTCTACGGGTAATTCATATGATTTGCACAATTCCATGATACTCAAACCCATATCGGTGGGTGTTTCGAGTTCATGGACTTGATTTTCGCGGTCGGTGATGCTTATAATTATGGTGTTTAATAGCATTTTTTTATGGTTGGATTTGGCAAAGTAGCACGTATCATGTGTTTTTTGCCATTATAGTGAAATTTTGTCTCTATGAGGGTTTCCAACTTCAGCCCTAGGTCTCTATCATTATCATAGCTATTGATTTTGGAAACAAAATATAGTTTAATGTCCACATAATCTCTAAACAGCAAATCCTTGAAGCGCACCATAATAAAATCATTGATGCAAGTATTGAATTTACCGATCATGTTATCTATTTTGAAACCATCTGCTGATTTAATATTCTTAAGTTCTACAATCGTTAATCCGTAGCCAGAATATTCACATTTACGAATAATTAAGCAATCTGGGGATGGTGGAGTTTTATCCAGTTTTAAGGTATTATAATAGTCATCTACTTTAATAACGACATAATCCTCTTTATTAATCCCAGCATCGAATGAAATACAAACTTCATTTTCGCAGCATTCTTCTTTCAGAAAAGGTAAAAGGGCTTCTGTTTTATAGATCTTGTCTAACATATCCGTTTTACTTTTCGTATATATTCATACGTTCGTTGTACAACATTTTGGAAATATTTTGGAAATTATCATCATTAACACCATCTGCTGTCACGGTCATATCTGCGTTCTTGATACTTCCCCCCGCCCCATCGATTAGGTGACAAACGGCCACATTATCTTTATTAAGCCGGCCATCCAAAAGCATATTATTCATTTTGTTGAACATGTAATTACTATGTGATGTCATAAATATCTTTATGTCCATTGTAGATAGTTCCGCAAGTATTTCTAGTAAGGCAACCTGTGTTTCAGGATGTAAGTGTGCTTCGGGCTCTTCGATGAAAATTATATCTTGTTTTGATTGGGTTACACCATAATTAGGAGCGTACTCTTGGACTTGATGAGCGGTATTATTATTTGAGTGCCTATTATTTAGTATGTGTTTTAAAAAGATAACAATTGGAGCAATTTCCGCGGCCATGGAGGATGTTTCCGAAAGACTCAGATTCAAATCTAACCCTTTGGGTCGGAAGTAAATCTGTTGCGAGTGCTCATCATAAAACACAGTACCTTTTAATACATTTTCTTCAATTTTCTGTATAATTGTATCAAAATTAGAGTTTGATACGGCAGCATTAATTGTAGATAAATCGAGGAAATAATCAGAAATGGGTTCTGTAAGTGCGGGTATTTCTAGTTTTTTATTTTTTAATTGAAACCGATATTGAGAAATCTCTGCGATGATTGGTCCCCAAGCATTTATTGTTTGATGAAGCCCCGATCTGCCTGCGGGAATGAAATAAATATCTTTAATGCTTGCAGATAGTTTGAATGCCATACTTTGAACTTTAAGCAAAGCATGCTCTATGACTAGGTCTAAGACAAGTTTGGGGGTTGATATTGTAGTCCCAATGATCGTTTCCATACTCCTAAGTTCGTACGTTCCATCACTTCCTTTTTTTGCGATTATTAATTCTTGGTTACGATTATGATAGGAAGCAAGCAGGTCGTTTCCTTTAGGTTCAAAACTAATACTTTCACTGGAAGTCGAAAATACTTCAATTTTGAATGGATTATTTGAGTATTTATTACTTAAATTAGTCAGTGATGGGAACGTATTATTTAACGATATTTCAAAACCTTGCGCAATATGTAATTTTAATTTTTCATTGATAAAACTAGTATATTGGACACTTAAATCTACTGTTTCCCCATTAGACAGATCAGCAATAGCAGTATGAGTTAATTTTTGAAGTTCTATTGAAAAATCACCATGTTGGATATTATTGGTTACTATTGGACTCAGGTTTTTCAACAAACAATAGATACAGTTGGCTGCATAAGATTTTCCCACAGCGTTTTTTCCATAAATAAGGTGTAATCCTTTATCTATGTCAAATTCCAAAAAATCAATTGGCCCAAAATTACTAATTTGTATCTTCATTTTTTGCAGATGTATTATTTCGCAGCAATGTTACGGCAGAGTATCCAATATTTATGCACCCAATCCTTCAATACCCGTCACAGTAGTATATTTAAACGACAGTTTCTTCCCAGGAAAAACAATTTTATACGCCGATTGGCAAGCCAAAGTAGCCTCGTGGAATCCACAAAGGATCAGTTTTAGTTTGCCGGGATAGGTATTGATGTCCCCGATAGCGAATATGCCTTCCACATTTGTGGCGTAATCAAAGGTGTTTACCTCAATAGCACCTTTATCCAAATTCAAATTCCAGTTGGCAATAGGGCCTAGTTTCGGAGTAAGACCAAACAATGGTACAAAATAATCCGCATCTACCACAGATGTACCCTCTGTATCGTGTTCGATCACCACACTTTGCAAATGACCATTACCATTCAAGCCAGTTACCTGTGCATTGGTCACCAATTTGATACGGCCCTGATGGCTCAATTCATACATTTTTTCCACAGAATCTGGTGCGCCACGAAATTCCGTTCTACGGTGTATTAGGGTCACTTCTTTGGCCACATCGGCTAGGAATATAGTCCAGTCTAATGCCGAGTCGCCGCCGCCAGCAATCACAATACGCTTATCTTTATACTGATCGGGGTTGCGTACAAAATAGTCCACACCGTTGTCCTCAAATTGAGCAATATTGTCAATAGGGGGCTTGCGAGGCTCAAAACAACCCAATCCCCCTGCAATAAATATAACAGGTGCTAAATGCTGCTGACCGCGGCCAGTAGTCACCAACCAACGCCCATCGGCTTGTTTTTCCACTATTTCCGCCGAATCGCCAAGGGTAAAACCAGGGTTAAAGGGCGCAATTTGTTGCATCAGGTTATCCACCAATTCCGATGCCAGTACCGATGGATAACCGGGTATATCGTAAATCGGTTTTTTAGGATAAATCTCCGTCAATTGACCACCAGGTTGTGGCAAAATATCAATAATATGACACCTTAACTTGAGTAAACCTGCTTCAAAAACGGCAAACAAGCCAACTGGCCCTGCACCGATAATAATTATATCTGTTTCTATGGTTGTATTTGTCATTATTGAATCTTATGCACCTGTGAAATTTGCTTTGCGTTTCTCTACAAAAGCCGCAGCACCTTCCCTGAAATCGCTTGTGCCACAGCAATCACCAAAAAATTCGACCTCTTTTGCAAAACCATCTACACCATCTTCATAGTAAGCCGCCACCGATTGGATGATTTTTGCAATGGCATAAGGTGCTTTAGTAGCAATTTTTTCGATCAATTCTGTTGCTTTTTCTATTTCATTGCCCGCAGGAACAACATAATTCACCAAACCTAACCTTAGCGCCTCTTCTGCCCCAATCATATCGGCGGTCATCAACAGTTCAAATGCTTTGGTTTTGCCTATACATTGGATTAATCGTTGTGTGCCGCCATAGCCAGGAATCAATCCAAGATTTACTTCTGGTTGACCAAATTTCGCTTTTTCTCCCGCAATACGCAAATGACAAGCCATCGCTAATTCGCAACCTGCGCCCAGAGTAAAGCCATTTAATGCTGCGACTACGGGCTTAGGAAACCGTTCAATCGTAAAAA
Organism: Chitinophagales bacterium; assembly: GCA_013297575.1. Taxonomy (GTDB): domain Bacteria; phylum Bacteroidota; class Bacteroidia; order Chitinophagales; family Saprospiraceae; genus M3007. The sequence goes on along the minus strand of JAAFHO010000001.1, from coordinate 34,987 downwards.
AAAGATCATGCCCGCGCTGTGCTAACATCTTGCCTTCTTGTGCGCTAAACCCTTGAAATTCTGTGATGTCCGCACCCGCGACAAAGGCTTTTTCGCCTGCACCGGTAAGAATCACACCTTTTAATCCCTCTATTTTATACGCGTCTGTTTCAAAAAAAGCGATCAGTTCTGAAATAGTTTGGCGGTTTAAGGCATTGAGTGCCTTTTCGCGGTTCATGGTCAGCAAGGCAATACCATTGGTGACGGTGACGATAATGTTTTGGTATTCCATCATAATTATTCTTCTTTAAGGACTTCAATTTCCTCTGTTTTCCAGTTCACTTTTTGTGCCAAACCGTAATTTTCCAGACGGTTATGATAATAATAGAGTACCCTGAAATCGTCGGAAACGATATTGCCATCTTTATTAAATTTAAGTGGCTTTTCGCGGTGGAAAATGCCAAGTTTACTAACACCATCCCGAATCAATTCAACAGCAGGCAAATGAATTTCAGGTGCTAATTGCAATTTACCTTTCTGTTCCATACTAAACAAAATATCCTGCATTTGTTCAATTACTTCTTCCACAGAATGAATCGGAAAGATGTATTCGTCGGGTGGAAGACGTAAAAGCCCGTACAAATCCAGTTTTGGATGTTGGTGCGCTAATATTTCAAACACTGCAAAAGGAATCAAATGGCTGGATAAAACGACGTTTTCAATAAAGTAACGTTCCACCAAGCGCTCTGCAATAATTTTGGTATATTCTTCTTCGCGTTGGCGGTCTTCGTTTAAATGGCCTTTAGCAGATTTAAAATAATCATTGATATCCAATTCATTGCCATAATGATCAAAAGAACGACCTTTATCATCCACAAAATTACCCAATACATCTAAGGGTTTGCCGATGGATAGGGTGATATCATTAGTTGTTGAAAAAAACTGCCAAATATAACGAAACCAAGCGCGAATACTGCCACTTGCGTCGCGAAGCCGGATATATTGCTCTTTTCCTGTGCTCTGAAGGTGTTGTTCGATCAAATAAGGTGCTTCTAATACAAAATTATACCCAATAACCATTGGCACAATAAACACTTTTTTGCCCGATCCGCTTTGACACATAGCGCGTTGTGCTTCTACAGCCGTACCCAAAAGCCCCATTTTAACATCTGTTTCTAAGGCGCCTGAGCGGGAGCGTGTACCACCTGGGAAAAAAAGACTATTGACACCACGCTGGATACTCAAATTGGACATGGCTTTGAGCGTTTCCAAGTAAATAGCGTTTTTCTTCCGCCTATCCACCCGATATGCCCCCAATCGGTTCATAAAATAGGCAGCAGGGCCGGAATTATAAAGGTTCAACCCTGCACCATAACTAAAGGAGGGCAAGCCCATAATCTGATCCATAGCATAACCCACCAAAATGGAGTCCAAATTACTAAAATGCGTTGGCACCACAACGACTGTACCATGTTTGAACAACTCGCGTACACTTTCTACTTCACCTACAATATTGAGTTGCTCGTATAATTGCCGCCGCCCACGCCACAATGAACTAATACTTTTTTCAACGGCAGCATTAAACAACCGATTGAATAAAAATGTCAGAAAACGTACAGCAAAACGGTGGGTAGATAACTGAAATGTACCTACAATCTCTTCGGAATAGCGGTGAACTATTTTCTCCAATACCCGCTCATTGGTCTGTTTGGCTGTTTCATCTTGACGATCCAACGACTTTTTGATCAATTGTTTACTGATCTTATTCCAAAAAACACGCTCATTAGGCGGATCTACCTTCCACGGTGATTCTTTGATCCTAATACGCTCCTGATACAGTGTTTTAACTAGAATATCCGATAAATCTTTGCGATTTTTAGATTTGATGCGTTCGGATGTGAAGTCATCAATTTCTTTAATGAAATTAGACCTGTCTTGGCTTAGCCTATATATTGGCCAGTCGGAGGAATCGGGGATAACGCGTGGGTATGTGGTGCCTTTGTAACTCAATTCTCGCAGGTGTTTGAAATAATTACTTATGTTTTTTTACCAAAAAAGCGATATATTCCAATATTTCGTCTCTGCCCCTTGCTTTTTCAGAAGAGGAAAGAAAGTGCTTGGGTAAAGTTTCCCATGTTTCGGACAATGCAGCCATAAAGGCATCTACATTATGCTGAACCGTGGTAGCACCTATTCTATCGCACTTGGTAAAAACTAAAGCGAAAGGTACGCCAAGTTCACCCAAACCATTGATAAAATCAAGATCGTTTTTTGAAGGGGGGGTAATATTAACGTCAATGAGTACGAATGCAAGCACGAGTTCTTCGCGATTTTGCATATACCCATTAATCATCTTGGAAAGTTCTTTCTGTTTCGATTTGGAGAGTTTGGCATAACCATAACCCGGCAAATCAACTAAGTGCCAACGGTTGTTGATGAGGAAAAAATTCAACAACTGTGTTTTACCCGGTGTTTGAGATACTTTAGCCAAGCCCTTTCGGTTGGTAAGCATGTTTATTAACGAAGATTTGCCTACATTGGAGCGACCAATGAAGGCAAATTCGGGTTTGCCATTTTTCGGGCATTGGCTTTGCCGTGGGTAACTGGCTATGAAATCTGCTGATTCTATCGTCATCAGATTATTCAGACATGTCCATGGTATGGAAGACGTTGAGCACATCGTCATCTTCTTCCAAGCGGTCAATTAATTTGATGACCTGATCTACTTCATCATCATTGAGTTTTTTTATTGTAGTAGGTAACCACTCCACCTGTGCGCTGGTTGGTTCAATTTTTAGGTCTTCTAATGCTTTTTGCATTGTACCAAAATCTTTGAAATCAGCATAAAGCACTACTTCATCTTCCTCTGGTTTCATTTCCTCCAGCCCAGCATCGATCAATTCAAGTTCGAGTTCTTCCCAGTTATGGCCTGCTGCTTTTACTTTGAAAATACTTTTACGGTTAAACATAAATTTAACGCTATCAGAAGTACCCAATGCGCCCTTACAACGATCAAAATACATGCGTACATTGGCAACTGTACGGGTTGGGTTATCGGTAGCAGTTTCTACTAAGACCGCTATGCCATGGGCGGCATAACCCTCGTAAATTACTTCTTGGAAGTTTTCGGCATCTTTACTGGATGCTTTTTTAATCGCGTTTTCTACGTTGGTTTTTGGCATATTTGCCGCCTTCGCATTGTTTACTGCTATGCGGAGCCGTGGGTTGTAATCAGGGTTTTCTCCTCCAGATTTTACCGCCAAAGCGATTTCGCGACCGATACGGGTAAAGGTTTTGGCCATACCAGCCCAGCGTTTCATTTTACGCTCTTTTCTAAATTCAAACGCGCGTCCCATGTTTTTTTATTTCTATTTTAATTATAATTTTAATTTTGGCGGCGCAAATGTACGATGCATTCGCCAAATCAATGCGTTTATTTTTCATTTAAAATAGGATAAATTGGAGACAGAATAACAAAAATGTGCCACCTTTGCACTCATTTTATGAAGAATAACATTATGCATAAATCTTTTATTTCTTTTTTGGCCATGTTTGGCCTTTGTCTGTTGATCCCAATGGGTTGTAAAGTAGAACCCGAAATCTCGGTTTCTGATGATGTTTTGAAAACCGCAAAAGTTATGGGGGTAGATTATCTGCCGCTTTTAGAAAAAGCAAAAACGGGTGATGTCGATGCGATCAGGACTTTTTTTGAATTCCACCGTTTCGCTGATGGCATTGAAGGTTTTGAACATGGCCAAACTTGCTTAGAATTGATCCCATTTGCTAAAGATGATAAGGTAGGACAAGCTTGCAATAATTTTAAACCGGGTATGAAAAAATTAATTTTGGAGCGTCTCGTGCTTGCTCAAACCCGAACTAAAAAGGAAGAATTAAAGCAACCATTAATCAATTGGGCAAATGCAACTTATTCTGCTTTGTCTGCTCCTGTTCAACCTATAGTAAAGGATAGCATTGGAGTACGGAGTAATGTCCTCAAAATTGATTCGTTGGCTAAGATAAAAGGGATCAAGCCCGAATCTATACCACAAAAAAAATAATGAAAATCTATACCAAAACAGGAGATTTAGGAGAAACTAGTCTCTTTGGAGGCAAAAGGGTCTCCAAAGATGATGCGCGCGTGGACGCTTATGGCACCGTGGATGAACTCAACGCTTTTGTTGGATTATTAATAGATGCGTTAGAACACCAACCCATAACGCACCGATTACTTGTTGAGGTACAACGCCGACTTTTTAGTTTGGGGGCACACCTCGCGGCTGATCCAGATGGCGATTGTAAAATGGAGCACGACTTGCGCGAAAATGATCTTGTTTTGTTAGAACAAGCAATGGATGAAATGGATGAGGTGCTCCCTGAATTGCGCAATTTTATATTGCCAGGTGGGCATCCAACTGTTTCTATTTGCCATGTTTGCCGGACAGTGGCTCGAAGATCTGAACGTTCCGTGGTTGCTTTGCGCCATGAAAGCCCAGTAGATCCAATTGCTTTACAATATCTCAATCGACTTTCTGATTATTTCTTTGTGTTATCTCGTTTCTTAGGGAAAGATTTGGGCGCAAATGAGGTAATTTGGACTAAAAGACCTGTATAAATGCTGCCAGAGAAGCAAGATATTTTTCCTGTTCCTTTTTTAATGAAAGGGAACTCTTTTGTTTGGACAATGGGCTTGCTCGCGTCTTTGCTTGCCGCTTTTATTCTACCTCGGGCTACTGCTTTTGAGTACCGATATTCGGTTGGCCGAACTTGGAATTACGAAGATTTAACAGCACCGTTTGATTTTGTGATCTCTGATGATCCTTCTTCTAACGATATTAATACCACTACACCTTATTACGTAATGGATCAAAATATTGTGAGAGAGAAAAAAACAATGCTGAGTAATTTGATCCAAAATCAAATTAAATTAAGTAAACAGGATACCGAGTATGAAGATATGATTGCTAATGTGGGGGCATATAGAGCATTGGGCATGAGTATGTTAGATGCCATTTATCGTAAGGGAATAATTGAGGTAAAACCGAAAAATAGCGATGCAATTGCTTTTGTGGGCCATACGAATACACAAATTCCAGTTGGTAGTATATTGAGCATGAGTGATGCCGTCGATATGGCAACGGATTCGCTTCCATTTAGTACACTCCGCCAACCAGAACTCCTATTACCAATGATCGAAAAATCCCTCTCTCCGAATGTATTCTTTTCCGACTCCCTAACCTCCTTGTTGGGTAGTGGAAGCAGATCTTCAGTTGGTTTGACCAAAAAAGGTACAATTATTATCAAAAAGGGTGAAAAAGTAGATGAATCAGTCATACTTCAATTGGATTCTTTGTCTCGTAGTTACCAAAATGGTGATGAGTGGAAGGAGATATTGGGTTATTTGTTGTTTTGTTGTGTGGCATTTATGAGTTTATTGGGGTGGCTCTTATTGTATCAACCTGAAATATTGATTGGTTGGAAAAATCTTGCACAATTGTTGGCTATTATTATAGGGATATTGGTATTGATTTCAGTTTGTCATTATTTGGGAAATGCTGTCCCTTTGCTACTACCTATTTATTTGATACCTTTAATTATGCGACCAAAGTTCAGTTTGAAATCTTCAATTGTCATTTGGTCTGTCCCTGTTATACTCACTGGCTTTGCGTTGAGTTGGGGTATGTTGTGGGTAAGTATTCAAGTTGCAGGAGCAGGCGTAGGACTTTTACTCAATGATCGTGTAGCGTCTTGGAGCGATCGGACAATCGCACTCGTTATTATTTTTAGTGTTCAAACATTGGTATGGTTTGCCTCTCTTTTGGCCAATAAAGTGCCAATAACAATGCAAACTACGGATTCTGTGGTGTTTTTGGCCATTGCCGCTTTATTGTCCATAAGCCGTTCTGTATTGGTGCGATTTATAAATTTTCGGAGTTAATGAGCCATATTTACAGATATTGGCTCACAATTACAGGGTTAATTGGTGCAACGTTTTATGTATTTCGGTACTATAAAACTAGGGAAAAGTATTTAACCCAGTTATCCTGTGAAGCGCTCCAAACGCGTAAAATACCCGCTAATATACATAAACGATTGAGGAAATACATACCCGTTTTTTTGGTTATTGAATATTTTTACATACTACTTACGGGTATTAAGATGGATCAAAAGCAGATCAAGCGTTCTACCTTATTATGTGGCATTACCCCTACATTTGATGATATGATAGATGAATATGATTATACTACAGAACAAATTATGCCATTAGTACGGGGCGAAACCTTTCCTATTGAGCCTGAATCCAAGTGTGCAATTCATTTTTATAAAGAGGGCGGATTTGAATGGAATCATTACTGGGGGCATACCCTGGCCGTTCAAACCGAAAGTATTCACCAAAAGGCAAAAGGGCTATCAGAAGATGACCTACTTACCCTAACGCGGGAAAAAGGAGGTATTTCAGTCGTATTTGGATGGCATATCATCACTCAAGAGTATGGCGGGGCGGCTATTGCAAAGGCTGCTTACGAATTAGGGGCTTATGCACAAATTATTAATGACATTTACGATGTTTATTACGACCGCGTCTCCGATATTACTACATTAGTGACACAATGCAATGATATTCGACGTTTGACCCAGGTTCATGATATGTTCTATCATCAATTACAGGACTCCTTAGCCGATATCCCTGTTGGTACACGTAATAAAAAGCAATTAAAGGCATTAATAGTTCTACTATACGCCTTAGGTAAGGTCGCATTAGCACAACTACTCGATCTACAAATTAAAAATAAAGACCTGTTTGATGTACAGGCTTTTTCCCAAAAGGAACTAGTTTGTGATATGGCACGATGGAGCAATCGTATAAAATGGGGGCTAATTGTCCTTAATCCTAAGTCAGCATAACAAGATTTTAGAGCACATTCGCGATCTGTTCCTTTATTTTTTCCAACTCATCTTTCATTTGTACTACAAATCTTTGGATATTGGCATCATAAGCTTTAGCGCCCAATGTGTTGATCTCTCTACCCATTTCTTGGGTAATAAAGCCCAAAGTACGGCCAGCAGATAGTTTACTGTCATCGACTTGCTCTAAAAAATATTTACAATGTTGTGCCAGTCGGACTTTTTCTTCACTCATATCCATCTTTTCAAGATAGTATAATACTTCTTGTTCAAAGCGATTAGAGTCTAGATTTTCTCTGCCAAACACTTCTTCCATATTGTTGCGCATGCGTTCCCGCATACGCACGAAACGTTCTTGCTCAAAAGGAGTAACCGTATCCAGTATATCTGTAATCGTTTTAATGCGTAGGCGCAGGTCTTGTTCAATTACTTTTCCTTCTTCTTGACGGAAAAGTTTTAGCGCCTCCAATGCTTCTGATATAATAGAACGGAGAACAAACCATTCTTCTTCATCGGTTTCGTTGCCCTGCGACCCCATGACACTCGGAATACGCATAATTGAGGAAAGAATGTCTTTTTTCTCTAAACCTAATTCATCGGCCAATTTTGAAATAGCCAAATAATAACCCCTAAAAAGCGGTTCGTTAAGGCTAACAGGTGCAGCGCCATCCGAATTTTGTAGGTCTATATTGATGTCAACCTTGCCACGTTCAGCATGGTCGGTAATGAGTTTTCTGATTTCAGATTCTTTGTCCCGATACTCGCCTGGAATCCGGATTTTTATATCTGTAACTTTACTGTTGAGTGATCGGAGTTCAACAACGATGGATTTATCGCCAAAAGAACCAATAGCCCGTCCGTAGCCGGTCATGGATAAAAGCATACATAGTTTGGATTAAGATGCGTTAAAAAGTTGGTATTTATTATGGGGCAAATGTACTAAGATGTAATAAAATATACCCTAAATAAAAAAAAAATCGTAGAAAGTTTGGTAGATTCATAAAGTCAACGGAGTTTGCACACGAATTTCACGGGATATAACGAACGATGAAGCCATGAATTATTTTTTTTTAAAGTTTAGTATGATTTTTTTAACAAAATGCTTGCTAGACCGAAAAATTATCGGAACTTTGTGCCTCGTTTTTCGGGACTATCTTATTTGTTTATAGTTTATTCAAAATCAACACGATAAATCATGAGAAAGGCTGACCTTGTAAATGCCATATCGGAGAAGACTGGCATTTCAAAAGTTGATGTACTGGTTACAGTCGAGGCTCTTTTTAAAGAAATCAAGAATACCATGGAGCATGGAGAAAATGTTTATGTCCGTGGATTCGGCTCTTTTATAATCAAAAAACGCGCTGCTAAGGTGGGTCGTAATATTAAAAGGGGGAAATCTATTAATATTCCCGAACATTACATACCCGCCTTTAAACCGGCTAAGGTATTTACAGAAGAAGTGAAGCAAAGAGTGCATTCTCTTCCAAAAGATGAGTCGGATGATTAATTTCTCCGATTTTGATCGCTAAAGCAGCGATATTGAAAATAAACACTATGAACAAACTACAGTGGATTGTTGTCGGCGTTTCGGTTGCATTATTTTTTACGCTTTGGCTAGGGTTTGAGACAAAAAATAAGGAACAAAAAACGACAGATCGTTCAAGGAGTATCCAAGGCGAAGCAACTAGTTTTTCTACTTTGCTGGCAGATGCAAAAGAGCACTTGTCCGGCACACAAGTATCGCAATTAGAAGCACTAGAATTATCTAGTCAAAATGCCAAGCAGGATAAAGAGAAATCAGAAGCGCTTAAATCATTATCTGGTTTTTGGTATCGTTTTGGCAATATACCTATTGCTGGTGGTTATGCTGATTCCGTAGCGATATTAGAAAATACCCCTCAAGCATGGTCTGTTGCCGGAGGAACATACTATCAAGGATTGGTAGCCGCTAAAGATAATCAACTAATTCGTGCTTATACCGCTGCTAAAGCAGTCACAGCATTTGAAAGTGCGGCTTCACTTGCACCAGAAAAGCCAGAGCATCGGGTAAATTTAGCCTTAGTTTACGCTGAAAACCCGCCTCCTGATAATCCAATGCAAGCGGTATTAATGTTGAAAGATCTAGAAACAAAATACCCAAATGAACCGGCTGTCTATAATGCCTTGGGTAGATTGGCGATTAAAACAAATCAGTGGGATCGCGCAATTCAAAGACTAGAAAAAGCAATGACCCTCGATCCAAATAATTCTAATACGCCTTGCCTTTTATCAAAAGCGTATGAAGGGGCTGGAAATATGCAAAAAGCACAAGAAATGGCAGTAAAATGCCAAAAATAATATATCATTAATTCATAACTTAGGAGTTAAGAAACGATAAAAGTCAAAAGTACATAATATCATTAAGATCCTTGGGTCTTATATTATATGTCTTCTGTCTAAAGTCTCCAAGACACTCCTTACAAACATTAAAGTAGCAGTATGCCTTGCGGAAAAAAACGTAAACGTCACAAAATTGCAACACACAAGCGCAAAAAGCGCCTTCGTAAGAACCGTCATAAGAAGAAGAATCGCTAGTGCCTGAACACAGGGCAATGGTACATCACCTGATGTAATATTTGCCGGGACAGCACAGATTACTTTCGTCGAATTGCAGGGAATTTCCTTGGTACAAAGTGCCAGGAAATTCCTTTTTCGCGGTTTTCAAGTGGTTTCCGATCAATCTCTTGTTATTTCCCTAACCCTTTCTTTTAGGTACTTTTCGCATCAGACGGCACCACTTTTCCCGCTCCATAGGGCCAATGTAAGCCCCCTTGTGCAGTTTTTAGTATCTATCAAGTTTTTTGGGCTTCTTCCCTTTCGAAGCCTCCTTTTGTAGATTTTTCGCTCCCAATACCAATTGCCTTCTACCATTTGACCAAATTATTGCGAAATTTGACTACTCCTCCTTGATTTATTACTACCTCTGCATTCTTGTTTTTCGACAAAACATGATCGAATCAGCTTCCGGCACTCTTTGGGGGTAACTTGCCTGCAAATCATTTATTCCTTAGTGGAAAAAGAACTTATTATTAATGCCTCCGAAAAAGGTATAGAGATGGCCTTGCTGGAAGCAGGGAAACTCGTTGAAATTCACTACCAGAAAAACGATAATACTTTTTCGGTAGGTGATATTTTTGTCGGCAAAATCCGCAAAATGATGCCCGGATTAAATGCCGCTTTTATTGATATTGGACATCGGAAAGACGCTTTTTTGCACTATACTGATCTTGGCCCAAAATTAAAATCTGTGGTCAAATGGTCAAATGGTGTCGTAAATGGATCAATCAATACCCACAAACTAGATAATTTTAAGTTAGAAGAGGAAATCGTAAAGACCGGAAAAGTAGATCAGGTCTTGAATAAGCGCAATCCAATCCTTATTCAGATCTTAAAAGAACCTATTTCTACAAAAGGCCCTAGGCTTTCGTGCGAATTAACGCTTCCCGGTAGAAGTATTGTCCTGACTCCTTTTAACGACATTGTTTCGGTTTCAAAAAAAATAGCCAATCCTGAAGAACGTAAACGCTTGCATACCCTGGCCGAAAGCATTCGGCCAAAAGGGTTTGGTATCATTATGCGTACTGCAGCCGAAGGCAAAAAAACGCAAGAGTTGCACGAAGAAGTCGTCCATACAATGGCGCGTTGGGAGGAAATTTACAAGCAATTAAAAACGGTAACCCCCCCCGAAAGATTACTTAGCGAAATAGATAAAGCAAGTAGCGTTTTAAGAGATTTGCTCACCGATTCGTTTAGTAAAATTGTAGTAAACGAAAAGGAAATGTACGCTGATATTAGAGATTATCTCGCCAATATTAGCCCAGATCAGGTGAAAATTGTTCAGCATTATACCGGTACTAAGCCTATTTTTGAACAATACTCCGTTACAAAACAAATTAAAGCATCCTTTGGTAAAACGGCTACTATGGGTAGTGGGGCCTATTTGGTGATTGATAAAACGGAAGCGATGCACGTCATTGATGTGAATAGCGGACACAAAATCACCTCTAATGATGTGGAACAGACGATTTTTTCTGTTAACCTTGAAGCGGTGCAGGAAATAGCCCGGCAAATTCGATTGCGTGATATTGGGGGACTTATTGTTATCGATTTTATCGATATGAAAAACGCAGAGCATAAGAGACAGATCGCCAAAGCGATGGAAGATTTCATGCGCAAAGATCGTGCACAACACACCGTGCTACCTTTGTCGAAGTTTGGTTTGATGCAAATCACACGGGAGCGGACAAGGCCAGAAATCGAGATGAATACCGCTGAGGAGTGCCCGTCCTGTAACGGTACGGGTAAGATCAACCCTACTATATTGCTCACAGATGATATTGACCGCGATCTTCAGTTTATCATTCAATCTAGACCAAAATCTGATATTCGGATCCATGTTCATCCTTATATTGAAGCATTTTTGAAAAAAGGAGGCTTCTTTAAAAGCAAACAATTCAAATGGTTCTTGCAGTTCCATAAGTGGATTAAAATTATTCCACAATCCGATTTTCACATCAATCAATACCGGTTCTTTGACGGAAGTGAAGACGAAATTCGGATGAATGGATAATGATCGCTTTTTTTCATATTCACGCGGTGGCCTTTTTGTCGCCTCGTGAATATGTTTTTTAGGAATGTATTTATGCTGAACATAGGCTACATCTATTAAAAACTGTAAAAACTTAGCCAGCGGTTTCGGATCAAAAAAGCAGACAGTTTTTGGTCAGGCGAGTCGCTTTTTTGAGTTCGATGCAGCGCATCGGACGAAAAAAACGGTGAAGCATGGGCAAAAACTGACCTTTTTTGGCCGAAATGGGAGCGGCTAAGTTTTTACTAAAAACTATAAAACTAAAAGATGGAAGTACTCGCACGCCGAATCACTAACCTTACCGATGCTCGTTATTTTGCAGCAAAAGACGTAGCATACCTCGCTTTTAATATGGAGGTTGGAACGGAAGGGTATCTTGATCCAATGTACATGCAGGCCATGCGCGAGTGGGTTGAAGGCCCTATCATTACTGGCGAATTTAACGAAGGCACTCCCGTAGAGATCATTAACGAGGCGGTACGGTTTTATAATTTAGGTGCTGTTATTGTTCCTGATACCCTGCGACATGCACAAATAGAAGCGCCCGAAATTATCGTCAAAATAATACTCCTCCGCGAACAAACAAATACTATTGAACCGCCAAATACTGAAAATATTACAGCACTTTTACTAGAACTGAACGATGCTAGCGTATCTTGGTTGGATATGCAAGACTTGCTCGCACATACCTCTATCCCAATTATTCTACAGTTTGATGCAGATCCTGGTGCGCTACCAGATATTTTGAGGTACGTTTTGCCGTATGGTATTAGCCTTACTGGTGGGGATGAAGAGGCTGTAGGGGTAAAATCTTTTGATGAGGTAGAGGAGATCTTTGATTTGCTCGAAGCCTAAATTTTTATTTTTAATTTAAAAATAACTATGGTTTATCAATTACACAATGGCATCGAAATGCCTTTACTCGGCTTGGGCTGTTGGGCAATGTGGGATGAAGAAGCACAAAAAACAGTAGAAAATGCACTCGAAATAGGGTATCGACTTATTGATACTGCGTCTATGTATCAGAACGAAGCCGCAGTTGGTGCAGGCATTGCTGCATCGGGTATTGCTAGAAATGATGTTTTTGTCACCACAAAAGTGGCCAATGACGATCAGGGTTATGAAAGTACCTTGCGCGCGTACGAAAAGAGTTGTACGCTTATGGGGCTAGATTACGTTGATTTGTACCTCATGCATTGGCCAATTAAAGGTACGCGCGCCGAAACTTGGCGTGCAATGGAGCGGTTATATGAAGAAGGGGCCGTTCGGGCTATTGGAGTGTGTAATTTTGCGCTTCCTTTTTTACAAGAAATGGAAGGTTACGCTAATATCATACCGATGGTGAACCAATGTGAATTGAGCCCTTATCTATACCAAAAGGATTTAGTAGAAGCATGTATTGCTAAAAATATACTGATGCAGGCTTGGTCTCCTATTGTCAGGGGCAAACGTTTCGATGACCCGAAACTGCTTGAAATTGCCCGAAAATACGGTAAATCACCCGCTCAAATGCTCATTAGATGGGGGTTAGATCATAAATTTTCTACCATTCCCAAATCATCATCAAAAGAAAGACTATTGGAAAACTTTGAGGTGTTAAATTTCTCTATATCAGCAGAAGATATAGCACTAATGGATGGTTTTGACGAAGGCTTCCGGGTTTCAGGAGAAGACCCTATGTCTATGTATTAATTATTTTAAATAAATTTGCGCTATGACACGCAGAGTATTAGAAACTGAACAAAAGGCACTTGAGGTTAATTTAGACGAACCCATTTACGGGGCTTTTGCCGAGATAGGTGCTGGGCAAGAAGTAGCCCGCTATTTCTTTCAAGTAGGTGCTGCGGCAGGTACAATTGCCAAATCAATGAGCGCTTATGACAAAACTGTTTCCGATGAAATATATGGCCCCGAACTAGTAGGGAAGGGGCGCTACGTTTGCGAAAGCAGACTTTATAAAATGCTCGACCATGAATATGGGCTTATGGAGCATCGTCTGCGGGAAGAGCGACCAAGTCATACCTTTTTTGCTTTTGCCGATACAGTGACCGCCATTAATTATACAAAAACAATCAAAGGTGATGGTTGGCTAGGTATTCGATTTCAATTACAACCCAGTGCCGCACCAAACGATTTGATCGTCCATGTACGTATGTTAGACCAAGATAACCGATTACAGCAACAAGCTATCGGTATTTTGGGGGTAAATATGGTTTATGCGGTTTTTAGGTACTTTAATGACCCAGAGACGCTAGTAACCAGTTTGATGGACAATCTTCGAGGGCGTGCATCTATTGATATGGTACGGCTTACTGGCCCCGATTTCCCGACGGTTGATAATCGTTTGGTTTGTCTTTGGATGGTGAAAAATGGTTTGTCGCCTGTTGCAATTTTTGGTAAAGATGGCAATAGTATGCACGCAGGTGAATTTCTGTATCGACATTCGATATTGATTGCTCGCGGTAGTTATCGCCCACCAACTTTAGTGCAGCAGGATATGATTAGGCATGCGTACGAACAGTTCTTAGATGAACCAGATGTGGATCGCGAAAAAGCCGACTTTCTGACTGAAATTACCTTAGATAACCTAAAGAATGGTACCAATGAAGTAGATGAACGCGATTTTATAGATAGAGCAACGCTTTTATGCGCAATGGGGCAAACTGTTATTGTTTCAGATTGTATGGAGCACAAACGTTTAATAAAATATTTTTTGGATTATAAAGTCCCTCGTATTGGCATGGCAATGGGTGTCCGAAAACTGGAAATTATTGTAAAAGAGACCTGTGAACAGCATTCGGATAATTTATTGGCTGCTTTTGGTGAGTTATTCCCGCGTAACGTTCGTTTTTATATTTATCCTGCATTACAGGACATTAGTAAAGAGATTATTACAGCAAAAAAGGTAAATGTTCCTTACGCTATTCATAGTTTGTATGATTATCTTTTGGAAAACAGTAATATTGTGGATATCAAAACGTATGATCCAGCGGTATTACACATTTTTCATAAAGATGTGCTGAAGGCCGTTCAAGCAAAACAACCCGGTTGGGAGTCTTCAGTGCCTGAAAAGGTGGCCGAACTGATTAAAGAGTTGGGTTTGTTCCAACATTAATTATGTGTCCAAATACTTAATTACAGTTCCTCAGCCCGAAAAGCAATGAGAAACCTACGAATGGTTTCTTTGTTTTCCCTAAAGTTCTTGGCACCTCGTGTTGCAGTTACTATGCTACAGGGTACTTCTTTGGCTATCTCGCGTTGTGATAAACCGCGATCGCAAGCGTCATAAATCCGCCAACGTTCAATTATTTTTGCGCGTTCACTTTCTGTAAAAGTAAGATCGAGCAGTTCTTCCAAAGAAGTGGCTGAGTTGGCGGCACTAAATAAGCGGTAAAGCATATAGAATAATATGGTCGTTTTGTCGGTAATCTATGCTTGGAAACGGTGTAAATCTAATTTTAAGGCCAGTCCCAGCATGAGCGTAAAGCCAATTAAAGACGATCCTCCAGCACTAATAAATGGCAACGGAATTCCGATAATTGGGAATAAGCCCATCGTCATACCAATATTGACGATAAAGTGTACAAAAAGAACGCCTGTTACACCATAAATATACAGCCTAGAAAATGGACTCCGTTGTCGCTCTGCCATGACCGTTAACCGAACTAGTAGCCATGCAAATAGGGCAATAACAGCAAATGTACCCGCAAACCCGTGTTCTTCTCCAACGGTACAAAATATAAAATCCGTACTTTGTTCTGGTACGAATTTCAACTTTGTCATATTGCCTTCAAATAGCCCTTTTCCGGTTAATCCACCAGATCCAATTGCCATTTTTGAATGGAGTAGGTTATATGCTGCGCCACGTGTATCTGTGATTTCCCACGGGCGTAACCAAATTTTGATCCTTATTTGTTGGTGTGGTGCAAGGATTTTGTAGCAAGCAAAATTAGCGGTAAACACCAATATGCTGGATAGTACCAATAATATACCCCAAAACTGTAATTGTGTTTGAATAACATTGTTTTTTCGCAGGTAATTGGGCAAAAAAGTGGCTATAAATAATACTAAAGGCGCGGCTATTACCCATAAATCAATATTGGATGGTAAAACGACGCTGGAGTTATCGGCAGTAGCCATGAGCCATTTAAGCAAAGGTTGCCAATACCATATAGAAGGCAATACAACACACCAAGCACCCCACCAAATATTAGTATATTGCTTAAATCTCATGATTAATGCCGCACTAACAAACATAAATAAATGCGCTACAACATACGGTGGATCAAAAATAAGCCCTAATATGACCAAAAAAGCGGTTCCAAATCCAAGTACATACCAACTAGGAGCAAGCCCTTCGCGGTATAGCACCAACATAAAAGAGAAAAAAACAAGTGCCGATCCCGTATCTTTTTGCAAAAGAATAATTAAGACAGGGAGCAAAAAGATAGAAAAGGCGGTGAGGCGGCTTTTTAGGTTTTTCATATTTGCACCCGTACTACTCAAGTAAGCAGCCATGGCCAAACATGTGCCAAATTTACCAATTTCGCTGGGTTGAATGGTAAAACCTCCTATCGAATACCACGCAAGAGCACCATTGATTTCCCGACCCAAAAATATAGTGCCAAACATCAGCACCAAGGAAATGAGATAAATTACAAAAGCAAAAGTGCGCCAAATGACCCAATCTACCATCATTATGACAAACATAAGTACCATGCAAACTACAATGAAAAATAGTTGTTTGCCTTGAACTGTGCTTAATGAAATAAATGAGTATGGATCATTTGGATCGCGATTGACTGCATAGATCATCAGCCAACCGCAACTCACCAAAGCAATAAAAAGACTTAGTGCCTGGCGGTCTATGTCCTTGATCTGAATGGTGGAGGATGCATTTTGGAAATGCTCATTGCTTACTCAAAAAATCGCGTGGATGAATATTAGATTCTTTCGCTGGATATGCGTTGGGATAGAAATCTTTTAAAATGGAGACCAAACCGAGTGCCTCTGTGCGGGTACGGCATGCCCCAACCCGTAACTTGTAATAAGGCTTTTCGTTGATCCAATCAACATATTGATCAGGAAACTCTAATGCAACTTTAGCCCTTGCTGCCTCTACCTGTTGTCGGTCGGTGGTAGAGAGTACTTGCACGCGCCAGCCCTCTATTTTCTGGTTTTTTTGGTTAAAAGTAGTCCATACACTCATGATGTCAGCTACTTTAGGGCCTTCATTGATCTGTATCTCTTGTGCAAATATACCACAAAAGGTACAAAAGAGCAGGCAAACAGCAGTAAAAAATCGGTAAAAGGGCATATAAATAGGCTAAAAGTAAATTATTTCAACAAATCTAATCCTGCGGAACTTCCAATGCGATCTGCTCCGGCCTTAATAAGGGCTACTGCTTGTGCATGGGTTTTTATACCGCCCGAAGCCTTGATTTTCAAAGATGGATCTGCAATTTTTTTCAACAGCGCTACCATTTCTGGTGTCGCATCAAAGCCGTGCATACCTGTTCCTGTTTTAAGAAATTTTACCCTTGATTTAATGGCTTGGTCTGCAACGCGCTGGATTTCCTCCGTGGTTAAAAGCCCCATTTCCAATATCAGTTTTAGCCATTTTCCACGCATATTGGTAGCCAAAGCCATTCCTTCGATATCATTTTCGACGTGGTTCCAGTTATTGCTTTTTATGGCGGCAATATTGACGACACCGTCTATTTCATCGGCACCTTCATCGATGGCTCGTTTAATTTCTTCTGTTTTTGCAGCCAATGCAGAGTATCCCATTGGGAAACCTACTACAGTTGCTACTTTTATTTTGCCATCATCACCGACTATACGTTTGGCTTCACGTACAAATAATGGCGGCACGCAAACACCTGCAAAGTGATGCTCTACCGCAACTTCACAAAGTTTTCTCACATCAGAGATGGAGGTATCTGCCTTTAGTATGGTGTATTCTAAATATTGTTGAATTTGCTCCACGTAAATCTATTCAATTGTTTTGAAATGCAAAGGTAATCATGTTGTTCGATATTTCTGAACTAGGCGGTAATTGTTTTTAAAATGACGAAGATTTACTGAAAAATATACATACTCAATTTGTTTTGCGGTATGTTCTATATCTAGGTTTTCCCTCGTCTGCCTATTTCCCATTTATCTGCTGCAAAAACCATTCCCTTTCTTGTTCTTGGATCGGATTTGTTTCCATTACTGCTTTTCTAAACTTCTCTACCTGTGGTTTGGAGTAGGTATTGAGGTGTAATAATTTTTTCATCAGCATGATGATGTTCTTGAATACATTTTTGTGACTTTGACTCATCACCTCTTTTCTTTGTAGGTAAGAGCGGACAGCCTCAATGAGCGACTCCAAAGCGTCGTACTCACCTGTTTTATAGTAAATTTTGAGCAACATAATTTTTGCGACTACATTCATCAGCATGTCATCGTATTCAAATTCTCTCAGAAGGATTTGTGCTTTATCGTAATCACTCCGTTCATAATATAGGCGTGATAAGTTAAACTGAACGGTGCTATGGCGGTGTTTGTCCTCTAAACGGCTGCTAAATTTTTCAATAAAACGTTCTGCCCATTCGTAATTTTTTGTTTTTATTGCTGAATATACTGTGTTAGTAAAGATAAACTTGGACACTGTATCCTGTTCATCTACTAATACTTCTAAATCAAAACCTTTTTTGTAGAGATCAAATGCCTTAGAAAAGAAAATTTCTTGACCGATATTGATCCTGCTGACACAGTAGTTAATAGACAATAAGTAAAGTTCCCTTAGTTCTGCTTTAGGAAAGGAAGCGCTATGCTCATTTAATATACGCGTTAAGTTTTCGAAATGGGCGGGTTCGTTCCTGTCCGTAATAGCACGATAGCCGTAATAATAAACAGCAACCCCTACTTCATCGAGCATACTTTTTTCTTCTGCCATTTTTAGCATAGGTTCTAAAAGACCAATATCGTACGTTGCTTTTTTGTCAATTGTTTGATGCGAAAGCATACGGCATGCAATTCGGAGTTTGTTGGCCACAAAAGCCATATCTAATTCATTAGATACCAATTGTAGGTTCATATCTCCTACCGATTTTGCCGCTGCTGAGTAGAAATATTGCTCCTGCTCTACATTAAATTTGTCAAAATGGTATTCGCTATTTCTAAAAGGAGTTTCTGTAAGTTTTCTCTTCGCTGTTTCTAAGGCTTGGCGGTAAGGTTTATCTAAATGCCTCCGACGATAAATGCTGGCCAGTGAAAGTACGGGGCGAACGGGCTCTTTTTTGTACTCTTTAAAAACCAAATAATCTTCAATCGCTTTAAGCAAGAAATACATCACTTGTCTTAAAAAGGCATCATCGAAAGGCTCTTTGGGGAAAATAGCCTTCCAAATTACTTCTTTATCCGGCAGATTTTTACTTTTTACCAAGAAGTCAAATAAATCAACCGCATCTTCGCGGTGATTATGCGCCGGAGAGTTCAGCCATTTATGGAGTTCTCTTATCTCTTTGTCGTTTAGAGATAAGATAACCTCACTTAAAACACTTTTTTGCATAGTTTAGATTTATTTTTTCCTACGGGCAAAGGTAATTCTATTCAACAAATTATTGTCAAATACCCAACCTTTAAACGCTATTATTCGTCAAATAAGTATAATTTTTGCGAAAATTAACAATATTTATTAATTTTGTCTCCATTCTTTTCAAAATCTGTAATAAATTTATTTCAACAAATGACAAAAATTGCCTTTCAGTACCAAAAAGTCTTGCCGCACTTTTGTATCGTCAAAGAAAACTTATTTATCCATTATCTCATGTCAAAGTATATTTTATCATTTGCTTTTTTACTCTCTGCCCATCTGTTGATCGGACAGGGTTGGGAGCGTATTTACTCTGGTGGAGGACAAGATGAAGCATTTGATGTGGAAATCACACCAGATGGAGGTTATATTTTGGCAGGTTTCTACAACGGCAATAATCTGAACCTGATTAAAGTAGATGTAGATGGCTTTTTACAATGGAATAAGATCAATATTGTTTCGGCTCCAGCACAGGCACTCGCCATAGAAGTGGCTCCGGATACGAGTTATTATATTACAGGATGGCAAGGAACAGGAACAGGAAGAAATGGGATGCTTGTCAAAACCGATTTTAGCGGTAATTTAATTTGGAATAAATCATTAGGGGTAAATGGCGTAGATGAATTTAATGATCTTGCTTTATTATCGGATGGTTCTGTTGTTTTAGTAGGTTACAGCGACAGTCCAGAACAAATGAGGGTCGTAAAAACGGCTGCTGATGGTACATTGATTTGGGCTAAAACTTTTGGCCTTCCAGATTTTGAAGAGAAAGGTAGCGATGTTGTAATAGCCGAAAATGGCGATATTGTAGTAACTGGTTATCGGCGTAAGATTCCGAACCAAAAAGATATTTATGTTGTCCGAATAAATCCAGGTTCAGGTGATGTAATTTGGGAGCAAGTATATGCGATCAGCCCGATTGGAGAAGAGGAGGGTACGGGTATTACAAGAGCTAAAAATGGTGATTTTATAGTTGCTGGGTATGTAATTTTACCTGGTGGGGATCCGAATTCTAGAGGATTGGTAATGAAAATATCAGGCAATGGCGATGCAGTACCATTGTGGATACAAACTCAGGACTTTATTAATAAGGCATCCGTTTTAAATGATATTGAATCTGATGGTAAAAGTGGTTACGTTGTTACTGGCCGCACGCCTGAGATAGCAGATATAGAATCTAGTACTTATATTGCCCGATTGGATGATATGGGGGTGCTGGTATGGGAGAATTCTGCTAAAAAATCAGGGCTAACAGAAGGTTATGCTGTAAGCCGTGCCGCAGATGGTGGTTTTGTTGCAGTAGGTTATGCGTCTACATCTACCAGCCCTTTGCAGCCACCTCGCTATGCCTATATGGTTAAGACAGATGCAGATGGCAATTTGTTTACCAATTATATATCGGGCAATATTTTTAATGATCTTAATAATGACTGTGAACTTCAGTCTAATGAAGCACCGTTAAAAAACTGGTTGATTAAGGTTTCTAGTCCCGATTTTACCCGTTATACAGCCACACAGCCAAATGGAGACTATTTTTTAATGGTGGACAGCGGTATTTACGATATAAAAGTCTATCCACCCAATGGCTATTGGTCTCCTTGTCAAAGCAGTATTACAGTACCTGTTTTGGGCTTTTACGACACCATTAGAACAAATATAGGTATCAGGAGAGAACAAATTTGTCCTTACAACGAAGTGGATATTCAAACGCCTATCTTACGTCGTTGTACCAATAATACCTATACTGTACGCTATTGTAACTCTGGCACCAGTGCCTCCCAAAACACCAAAGTAGTTGTCGTAAAGTCTCCCGATTTTTCTATTGTTTCGGCTTCTAAGCCTTATACAGTACAAGGCGATTCCTTGATTTTTGATATTGGTTTGGTATTGGCAGGTAATTGCGGTGATTTTACAATTGATGCCTTTTTGGATTGCGATGTAGCACTCACTTCTGCGCATTGTATGCGTGCCTTCATTACGCCTGATGCTTTTTGCGGTGTAACTGGCTGGGATGGTGCTATTATTGAGGCCAGTGCTAAATGTAAAAATGGCCGTGTCAAACTTTCTTTGACTAATAGAGGGACAGGCGTTAATGGTAATGAGTTAGGGTATGTTATTATTGAAGACCTGATTGTATTGAGGGTTATTCCTCCAAATAATGAAATTGGAATCATAGATTCCCTATTCCCAGGTGAGGATACACTGGTTTATGATATTGCCGCCACTGGTAAAACATACCGCATCATAGCAGAGCAAACCAACGGTTATCCGGGCATGAGTATTCCAACTGCTGCCATAGAAGGATGCAAAACCGATACAACTACGAATACAACAACGGGTTTTTACACGGTATTCCCCGAAGATGACGCAGAGCCATTTACGGCTTCTGATTGCCAAGAAACTTACGAAACTGATTTTAATCCTGATTTTTTAAAGAGAGGCCATCCCAAGGGTTACAAAGATCCACACTATATCAAACCCCAAACTGATATAGATTATTTAATCCGATTCCAAAACACCGGTACAGATTCTGTTCACCAAGTATTCGTCAGGGACACCTTATCTCCTTGGCTAGATCCCGCGTCCGTGAGGCCGGGCACCGCGAGCCACCCTTACACTTATTCGGTGTATGGTGACGGAATTGTTCAGTTCACTTTAACGAACATTAATCTAGGTCCGACCGGTAGCAGCAATAGTGAAGGGTATGTCAAGTTCCGTGTTTCCCAAAAACCGAACGTGCCATGCGGTTCCGAAATACTAAACACCGCTGCTATCGGATTCGATTTTAACGAATCTATTTTAACCAATGAAACCTTCCACACTGTATGTGATTCCTTTTTGGAAGTATCAGTACAATCGAAAGAAATTTACTTCCCAGGTGCTGATCTGCGGGTCTATCCCAATCCATTCGTGGAAAGCACCACTTTTGAGGTAACAGGCGTTTTAGCAAATTCCTATCTATTGGAGATAGTAGATGCTCAAGGTCGCTTGGTTTTTAATCGCATACACACCAATGCCACATTCCAATTGTACAGAGACCAATTACCAGCCGGATTACTTTTCTATCGGCTTGCTGCCGATGGTAAGCCGATCGCTGCCGGGAAATTACTCGTACATTAAGCCCATACTCCGATTCTTTTAATCCACTTTTATACAGATCAAAAACCGATTTTTTTTAATCTGTATTGCTCAAAACTGATTGTCTTTTTTTTAATCCATTGATACAGATCAAAAACCGATTTTTTAATTTGTATTACTCATAATTGATTGTCTTTTTTAATCCATTGATACAGATCAAAAACCGATTTTTTTAAATCTGTATTGCTCAAAACTGATTGTCTTTTTTTTAATCCCGCCTCCAGTTCAAAAACTAGTTATTTTTGTTTAATCCCATGCACAATATCATCAACTGATTTCTTTTAATCCGCATGACCAAAACTGATTGTTTGATCCAAAGCCTTCTCTCTACATTGAGAGCGGCCATCCCACTTATTTTTTAGCCTAACTTTGAAAAACAAATTGCACCATTTTGATAGGCCATCCCACTTAATTGCGGGATGGCTTTTTCAGTTTTTCTAGTACACGTTTTTTCTGACTATTGTTCCCAAGAATTATTGCTATAATCAATATCTGCTAAGCGTTTTGTTGGGTCAATTTCAACTTTTGCTACCTTTTTCATTTTTTCTGGTATTTCAAATGAAAACTCCATATCCACCCAACGGTGATCTGGCAAAACGGTGCGTTCCATATTGTTTTCTGCCGGTTTTGCGCCCCGCATAGATTCTAACGGGATATAAAATAGTTCTTTGTCACCATTGTTATATGTTACTACAATATCCAAAGGCATTGCAAATACATCTGATTGTGTGATGGTCACTTTTGTTGTTTTGCGGTCTTCTTTTTCAACCGATTTTACGGCATAATCAATAGTATTTGTGGTATTTACCCAGTCTTCTTTGTACCAGTCAAGTTCGAGACCACTTTCTTTTTCAAAAATACGAATCAAATCATTCGTATTGGGGTGTTTAAATTTCCAAGTATTGAAATACCGCAACATACTCTTATCAAAGGAAGACTTACCAATAATATACTCCATTTGGGTCAAAAACACGCATCCTTTTACATAAACGGCCAAAGAATAGCCGTAATTGGTCTTAAAGTGATCTGCGTGTACGGTGAGCGGTTCTTCTTTGCCGCTGGTAGCCAAGGCCGTATAACCTTTTAAATTACCTTCCCAATATTGTTCTTCCGCTTTTTTGTTGCCCATTAATCCTTCTCGTGCAAGTTCGTTTTCAACATAAGATTCTGCCCAGGAGGTAAAACCTTCATCCATCCAACCATAAAGCGACTCGTTGGTACCCAATATCATTTGATACCAAGTGTGGAGTTGTTCGTGAACGGCCACACCCACAAGGCTGTTGAGGGATCTATTGCCAGTAATAAGCGTAGCCATGGGGTACTCCATACCTCCATCACCACCTTGGATAAAAGCGTATTCTTTATAGGGATATTTACCACATTTGTTGTTCATGTGTGTACGCGCACGACTCATTATGGCAGGGAGTTTGAGCCATTGCTCTTCGTACGGCTTGCCAGAAAGCCAGAAAAAGCGCATAGTACTACCATCCTCTGCCTTGATAGCGGCTTGTTTATACTCGGTGTCGGCTGCCCACACAAAATCATGAACATTGGGTGCTAAAAAATGATAATGAAGTAAATTACCTGCTGGTTGTTGGGCAGTAGAACCAGCAGATTCATAACCATAACCAATTTCTTGTGGGTTTTGGAGGTATCCTCCCGCTGCTACCACGTATTTTTTGTCGATATGAATCGTGACATCAAAATCGCCCCAAATACCGTAAAATTCACGTGCAACATAAGGATTGGAATGCCAGCCTTGGTAATCGTATTCGCACATTTTAGGATACCATTGTGCCATAGAATAATCAACGCCTTCCTTATTGTCGCGCCCTGAACGGCGAATTTGGATTGGAACTTGTGCATCCCAAACCATATCGAATCGAACAGTTTTGCCGGGTAATATGGCATTGGGTAAGGTAACTTCCAAAATCGTTTCATTGGTTTCAAACGTACATTTGATACCTTCCATCGTCAACGTTTTTACGTTGATATAGCCTTGCTCATCCGGTTTTAATTTGGAAATACGATCGGCTACCCTAGAATCAGCATCCGAAATGGTACGCGAACGCACATCCATCATGCTTCCCGGCTGGAAAGCATTAAAATACAAATGATAAAAGACTTTGTCTAAAGTATCAGGGCTATTATTGGTGTATTCCAATTGCATGGAGCCTTGGTACTGATGCGCTTTGACATCCATATTGATGTCCATCACATATTTGACGCGCTGTTGCCAACGGTCGGGTTGTGCCGTTACTGTTGCTGTAAAAAGCAATCCGAACAGGGCAAAAAAGAGTGTTCTTTCCATAATTAAAAAAATTTGCCGCAATGTTACGATAAAGATCAACAGTACTTAGAAAATATGCTTTAAAACCCTTAATTTTGCTGCGATTATGCTGAAATATCTCTTCATTATTCCGATTAAGATTTACCAAGTTACGTTGTCGCCCTTGTTAGGAGCCAATAAATGCCGCTATACGCCTACTTGTTCGCATTATGCGGTGGAGGCGTTGCATGAGTGGGGCTTTTTCAAAGGCTCATATTTAGCAGCAAAAAGAATTTTAAGTTGCCATCCTTGGGGCGGTTTTGGCGAAGATCCTGTACCCAAAAAAGAAAAACCTAAAGATTAATTCATTAACATTCCTATATTTTTTTTAATCCACTTCCCACTACTGTATAAGTTTTCATGAGCAGAACACTAAACTGTTTGTTAATTGGACATAAGCGAACACGAAATCAATCACGTTGTCGTTTGTGTGCCGGACAAAACATAACCATTTCCATTCTATGCTCAAAACATACCACTTCTTTTTCCAAATGACCATTTGTTTTAAAAAACTGCTCCTCACTTTATCTGTATTTATCCCATTGCTCTCTTTTGCACAAGTCGTTGAAAATTGTACCAATGGTATTGACGACGACGGCGATGGTCTCATCGATTGTTACGATACCGATTGTACTTGTACGGGGCAATGTGATGATTTTTACTATACTACCTGTAATGCTGATTGTTATTACATTCCACCTTGCGGTCAGGTTTCATTAGGCGTACAATGGACAAGTCCCGCCGAAACGGATACTTATTCTCCACTTGTTGCGGGAGATATGGACAAAGATGGAATCCCTGAAATTGTAACCTATCACTGCGAAAATAAAAACATCTTTATTATTGATGGGAAAACAGGTGCTACTAAATTGACCATTGTATCGCCAACTGATTTGCCCGGTGGTACAGCACCCGCGATTGCCGATTTGGATAAGGATGGCTTTGGTGAAATTGTTATTATCGGTAATGACCGAATTTTACGCTGTTATTCCCACTTGGGTGCTTTAAAATTTGCTTCGGCTATACAGGTAGGTTATAACCAACGATACCGTTTTTCGGTACCCAATATTGCCGATTTTGACCACGATGGATGGCCGGAAATCAATGTAGGAAATCAAGTATTTAGTGGACAAACGGGGGTATTATTGGCTTCTGGTGACAATACAATGTCGGCTGGCGAGCATCCATTTAGGAAAAATAATGGTTTCTCGTTTAATATGCCAGTCGCAATTGACGTATTACCGGATAGTTTTTGCCCCGATTGCCAAGGGCTTGAAATTGTGGCTGGTAACCAGGTTTTATCCGTTAATCTTGTAACTGGAGTGGTTACAGTGGTGGTTTCTGCGCCTGCTGCATATTCTGACGGCTTTACAAGTGTTGCCGATATTGACAGGGATGGTGATTTAGATGCCATTGTACAAGGCCAAAAAAACAATTGGAATTATGCTTATTGCTGGGATATTCAAACCCCAACTATTCTGCGCGAATTCAGGTTATTGAACAATTATATAGAGGGAGCAAGTCGTATCAATGTAGCCGATTTGAACGGCGACGGCCAGTTGGAGGTGAGTTTTGTGTGTTATCCTTGGCTGTATGCCTTGAAGAATAATTTCACCCAAATGTGGAAAAGCCAAACATTTGACGCGTCATCCATTACTTGTTCTAGCATTTTTGATTTTTGTGGTGATGGCACTGCCGATGTGGTGTATCGTGGTCAAGCAAAATTACAAATATTGGAAGGTGCAACAGGGCAAATAAAATGGGAAGATAATTGCACCTCTGCAACACATATTGAAAATCCTTTGATTTTGGATGTTGATGCGGATGGACAAACTGAAATTGTCATTGAATGCGGTGCTGGCGGTGCTTCTGGTCATGTGGTTTGTTACGAAGCAGTGGGCGCGCCGGGTATTTCTTCCCGTCCGGTTTGGAACCAACATGGATATTTTAGTACCAATATCAATGATGATTTGAGTGTGCCTCAGTACCAACAAAACCATCATATTGTAGGAGATAGTTTGAAAATGAATAATTTCCTCAATCAGTTTTTTAACCCCAGTTTTCCTTCCCCCGATGGTGGTATTTCATTTGTAAAGGCCACTTGCATCAAAGATTCTATTCAAATAACATTAGAAGTTTGTAATACTGGTGATAATATACTCCCTGCTCAAATGCCAGTTTCTGTTTATCGGGGTAATCCGCTGGTGCAAGCGGCAGTTTGGGTTGGGGCTGCTCCCATTGGCCTTCCCGTTGCTTTGGGGGCGTGTAATTCCATTACCATAAAAGTACCGCGTGATTTAGTAATTAACGATACGATTTATATTGCGTTGAATGACGATCACTCCGAACCTGCTCCTTATAATCTGAGCCAATTCCCAATAACGAGCCTTGGTGAATGCGGCTTTACCAATAATTTTACTAAGTTTTTCTATGCCTATAAACCAGAAACGGTGTTTTTAGGCAATGATACCTTGATTTGTGATAATGCTACGATCGCACTCAACGCATCAGGGAATGATTTAGTCAGTTTTGTTTGGCAGAATGGCACAACCAGCCCAAATTTCACGGTGCCAGATGCTGGTGTTTTTTGGGTAAAATCCACAGATATTTGCGGAGTGGAGCAAACGGATACGCTGGTTGTTGGTATAGATAGTAGCACCGTGGTGGTGCTTGGTCCTGATTTGTCCATTTGCAAGGGTGAAACAGTAACTATCGCCGAAAGTGGTTTTGATTATTATGCATGGAAACCTGGGCCAGTATATGATTGTACCAATTGCTCGTCTGTTACTGCTTATCGCCAAAACTCGGGCAATATTATTTTGGAAGCGGGATTTATCAACGGTTGCAAAAGCACGGATACTTTATTTTTGACCGTAAATGATACGTTTTATGTAAAAATAGATACGCTGGTGTGTAAAGGCGATGTAGTCACCAAACTCAATACGGTAATCATCCCCGGTACATCAAAGTTGTTCCCATTATCTACTATACAAGGCTGTGATTCAACGATTTATATCAATGTTATCGCCAAGGATACTTTTGCAACTGCGCAAAGTGAAACGATTTGCCCCGAAGGTTCTTTTATTATTTTTGGTCAAAGTCAGAATAAGGCAGGTAAGTACTCCAAAGTATTTATAGCAAAAAATGGGTGCGATTCAACGCATACCGTTGAATTGATTGTTCAGCCCCTGATTACTTTTGGAATTACCTCGGATTCATCTTGCCTCAATGAGCCAACAGGCAGTATAAGGGCTACAGTTGACGGCGGTAAGCCTCCGTATCTATATAAATGGTCGCCTATTTTGCCCAACGATGCCGATATAGATGAATTACCGCCAGGAAATTATCAATTGACTATTACAGATGCAAACAATTGTACCGAAACAGGGAATATCAATGTATTTGGTTATCCGCCGATCATTGCCGAAATTACAGCAGATTCAGTACGGTGTTTTGGTGAAAATAATGGCCAAATCAATATCAAATCGCCCGATAATAGTTTGATGTATAGCCTTGATGGTGCACCATTTGTAGCAACAAACCAATATCTGGGTTTGATCGCCAAAAACTATATTGTTTATACCATTGATACTTACGGGTGTAGTGATACAACGGACTTACGGGTGTCGCAACCCGGTCAGCTATTGTTGGATTTGCCACGAGATACAGCACTATACTTTGGGGACTCTTTGCAACTCAATATCTTCACTACGGCAACTAATATTGTCCGATATGCTTGGGATAATACCGATTTTTTGAGGGATTCCAATGCGTTAACCACTTATACTCAACCGCATTATTCCATTCGTTATACGCTAACAGTGACAGATGTACATGGCTGTACTGCATCCGATCAAATGACCATAATGATTGAACGGATTAAACAGGTTTTTGTCCCAAATGTATTTGCAATGAATCCTTCGGATGACCAAAATAGTAGATTCTCACCTGGATTTGGTGCTTCTGTACAACGTGTCAAACGGTTTCAGGTATTTGATCGTTGGGGGGATTTGATGCATAGTAAGGAAAATAGAATGCCTGACGATGTTGATTTACAATGGGATGGCCGTTTGCGGAGTAAAACAGCCAATTCTGGGGTGTATATTTGGTTGTTAGAAGTTGAATTGATTGATGGAACCATCGAAATGTATAAAGGCGATGTCACTTTGATTAGATAAGCATTGAGTTAGATGTATAAAACAATTGTCTTAAAAAGGTGTTTTGATGCAATAGTTTTATACATCTAATTCATTCTAAAATTCTTTTTTGTGACCTCAAAAGAACGCCTATTACTATTTATACTCGCTGCGGTTAATTTTACGCATATCATGGACTTTATGATCATGATGCCATTAGGGCCGCAATTGATGGGATTATTTAAAATTAACCCACAACAGTTTGGTTTTGCTGTATCCGCTTATAGTATTACCGCGGGAATAAGCGGTTTTGTTGCTGCTTTTTTTGTGGATCGTTTTGATCGCAAAAAACTACTATTTTCTGCTTATATTGGCTTTTTATTAGGGACTTTTGCCTGCGCTTTTGCACCAGGGTATTATGCGTTGGTGGCAGCGCGTGTTTTGGCTGGCTTATTTGGCGGTATGATTGGAGCGCAAGTATTATCCATAGTGAGTGATTCCTTTCCTTACGAACGTAGGGCAAGCGCCATGGGAGTACTGATGACTGCTTTCTCGTTGGCATCAGTGGCAGGGGTACCCAGCGGTTTATGGTTGGCAGCGAAATATAGTTGGCATATTCCGTTTTTGGCCATCGCGTTGATTGGGGTAGCGGTTGCTATTGGCATTTATATGTTTATTCCTTCAATGACGAAGCATATTGCTTCGGATCAACCTAAAGGAAATCCACTATATGTACTTACGGATATTATGAAGTCGCCGAACCAAATGCGTGCATTGTCACTTTCTGCGGTATTAATGATGGGGCATTTTAGTATCATTCCGTTTATTGCTCCTTCTTTGGTGGGTAATGTTGGTTTTCGACAAGATCAAATATTTTTGATTTACCTTGTAGGTGGCGCACTAACGATATTTTCTGCACCATTAGTAGGCAAACTAGCCGACAAATACGGCAAATTTCCTGTTTTTAGTATTTTCGCTTTGATTTCGATGATACCGGTATGGTTGATTACCAACCTTTGGGCAATGCCTATTTGGGTTGTTTTAGCCATTTCTGGATTCTTTTTTATTGCAGTCAATGGCAGGATGATTCCTACTCAAGCCTTAGTATCAGGTGTAGTTTCGCCGCAGCAACGTGGCGGATTTATGAGTATTAATTCTTCGTTGCAGCAATTAGCATCCGGGCTTGCAGTAACTATTGCCGGATCTATGGTACACGAGGGCGATAATGGCCGCTTGGAGAATTATCCAATGGTAGGTTATTTCTCCATTGCATTAATTGGGGTATCTATATTTTTAGCCAGCAGGGTGAAAGTAGAGCAAAATGGCTAAAAAATAAGGGCTTTTTTTAGTGTTATACTAGAAAAAGCCCTTAAAAACCTTTAAAATAGTTTAGTTTACCTTGCTAGCCTAAACCCTACAAGCATATTTCCCTTGTTGGGTTGTTCTTTATTTCGGCTAGTGGTACGGCAAAATGGTGCTGCATTTTTCCAAGAACCGCCCCTCATTACTTTTGATGTATTGGACTCTGCGTCTTTGGACTGTTCACTTTCTGTCGTAGTATATATAGTATAGTTGTCGCTGCACCATTCCCATACATTTCCACTCATGTCGTAAATACCTAGCTTGTTAGGTGTAGATTTACCAACGGGAGCAGTTCTTTGACGGAACTCATGGACAGCAGCAGGGGATGGGGTAGTTTGATTTTTCAGGGCCGCGCCAACATTGAAATTCATTTCACTATCATTTGCAGTGTTTTTTCCATTAGCATAAGTGATATTTTTACCACCTTCTCTGGCTGCAAATTCCCATTCTGCCTCGGTAGGGAGGCGATAGTTTTTACCAGTTTTGGCATTTAGTTTTTTAATAAATTCCTGAATTTCATTCCATGTAACCTGCTCTACTGGGCACTCATCGCAGTTTTTGAAAAAAGATGGGCTAGTACCCATTATTTGTCTCCATTGTTTTTGGGTTACTTCATATTTACTAATGTAGAAGTTTTTTACAATGACGACATGGGCAGGTTTTTCCGTCTCCCAGCAATCCCCTTGTCCTTCAAAACAACCCATAACAAATGTGCCTCCTTCCACACACGCCATATTGTCGCTAATGGGGGATTCATCGAAAAAAGACTCCGCCTCAATCACCGGCGTTTCTTTTTGGGATACTTCCATATTGAGGGTACTGGCAAATTTTGCCATGATGGCTGCTTTGCTTTGGAGATCAACTCCAGGAGCAAAAGAATCAGCAGGTGTATGAAATAATTCATACGAAAAAAATGGGTGCGCAGCACTTAATAAAACAGTTGCATGCACACAAATAATAGTAAGAACGGATGGTAGTACGTTTCTCATAACACGAAAAAATTTAATTGTTACACTGTATAAAACCTTCTCCAAAAAAACGATACAATCAGGAATTTGCGGCTGCAAACAAATAGGTAAAAAAAGTCACGATAACGGCAAATTAATTATACATTCAATTTGGAAAATTCTTATACTTAATTACACGATTTTTATACGATGCAAAGATAAGTGTTAAAAAGATGTTATTAAAATATCACCATTTAAAGGAGATTTTTGTTCGGTTAGAATGATTTGTTTTTTAGGTCAAAAAAAGAACATTATTTTTAATATTGATTAATAAACGTTTTTTATACTGTTTCATTGGTTTTTTTTTCTTTAAATCAAAATTATATTATTTTTTAATCAATCCTAAATTTGACAGTATGTGACATTTTTAGAGCGTCCATCCGGATAGAAACTGCCCTAGAGTGGGCCGTTAACCCTTCTGCTAGTGCCATTTCCATAATGGTTGGACCTATATTAATGAGTCCTGCTTCGGTAATCTTTTGGAACGTAATTTTTTTCATAAAACTATCCAAAGAAACGCCCGCATAAGCACGTGCAAACCCATTAGTAGGTAGAGTATGATTGGTGCCAGACGCATAGTCGCCCGCACTTTCAGGCGTAAAATGCCCAAGAAAGACTGAACCTGCATTGGTGACTAGTACTGCATATTCTTCTGGTTGTTCTACTAGCAAAATCAAATGCTCTGGTGCATAAAGATTGGAAACAAGCATGGCTTCTTGCGCGTTTTTGACCCAAATCGCCTTGCTGTTGGCCAATGCTCCTCTTGAAATTTCCTGTCTGGGCAATTGCTGAACTTGCTCTTCTACCGCATCCAATACGGCTTTAATAAGACCTTTATCTGTACAAATTAAAACGACTTGGCTATCAGTCCCATGTTCGGCTTGACTCAATAAATCTGCTGCAACAAAAGCAGGATTTGCGCTTGCATCTGCAATAACGGCTACTTCGGAGGGGCCTGCCGGCATATCAATGGCTACTCCGTCCAAAAAAACCAACTGTTTCGCCGCAGTTACCCATGGGTTTCCAGGCCCAAAAATTTTCCAAACCTTAGGCACACTTTCTGTACCATAAGCCATAGCCGCAATGGCCTGTGCGCCCCCAATACCAAAAATCTGATGGATGCCACAGAGTTGTGCTGCAAAAAGTACCGCTGGATGTACTTCACCTTCCTTATTACAAGGTGTACACAACACTACTTGTGCGCAACCGGCCAATTGTGCGGGCACACCCAACATCAGGACAGTAGAAAATAGGGGAGCGGAACCACCTGGAATATAAAGACCTACCCGTTCTATCGGCAGGCTTTTACGTCCGCACACCACACCGGGCATGGTTTCTACTTCGAATGGGGATTCTTTTTGGAGCGCATGGAATTGTTTAATATTATGGTAGGCTCGTTCAATGGCATTTTTGAGGGCAGGTGTCAATTGGTGGACAGCGGCTTCTTGTTGCTTGTTGGTAATTTGAAGCGTTTCTGGAGTATATCCTTCAAACTGTGTTGTAAAACGCTTTACAGCAATATCGCCTTCTTGCCGAACAGCCGAAAGTATAGGCGTTACCTGCGTACGGAAATCAGCAAAATCACCTGAAGGCCGTTCTAAGAATGGCGTAATTTGCTCCAAATTTTGAAATGTGATAATCTGCATATTAAAGGATCATTTTTTCAATAGATGTAACTAAAATACCTTCTGCACCTGCCGCTTTGAGTTGTTCAATAATGGACCAGAACTCACTTTCACTCACCACAGTATGAATACTACTCCAACCACTTTCAGCCAATGGTAGCACCGTAGGGCTGCGCATGCCGGGTAGCAATTCGATAATTTGAGGAATATTTTGATTAGGGGCATTCATCAGGATATACTTATGCGATTTGGCGCGTAACAAGGCATCGAATCGGAAATTGAGTTGCTCCAGGATACCCTGCTTTGCTGCATTCAATTGTGGCGCAGCAATAAGTATTGCCTCCGATTTAAGTATGGTTTCTACTTCTTTTAGACCATTCATCATCAAAGTACTGCCGCTACTCACCAAATCACATATCGCATCGGCCAAACCAATAGACGGCGCAATTTCTACCGAACCACTAATATCATGGAGGGTTGCTTGTATGCCTTTTTCTTTTAGGTATTTTGATAAAATATTTGGATAACTTGTTGCAATTCTGCTGCCCTCCAGTGTTTTACCTGGCAAATAATCTATGTTTTTGGGAACGGCTATGCTCAGGCGACATTTACCAAATCCTAATCGGGACACTGTTTCTACTCGTTTTCCCTTTTCCAAAACGATATTTTCGCCAACAATTCCTATATCGGCTACACCATCTGCTACATATTCAGGAATATCATCGTCGCGAAGAAAAAAGATTTCTAGCGGAAAATTATACGATTCGGTGCGCAATCGGCCATAGCCATTACTAAAGCCGATACCGGCATCTTTGAGTAGCCCAATGCTATCATCGTGTAGCCGGCCTGATTTTTGAATAGCAATTCTTAACATGGATATTTTTAATTTTAAACATAAAAAAAGCGGTTTGCCGAATAAATCCGACAAACCGCTTTTGGTTAAATGTATCGTTGAATACACCTATACAACACCAAAGCCTGCCGGGAGGGCGGGGGAATGATGATGGAAACAGTGTATGTTATTAAATGTCATAATTGTAATTAAGTCTGGATACTTAACGGCGCAAAGGTAAAATGGTTTTAATAAACCTCCAATTATTTCTGAATAAAATAAACAGAGGAGGAACAATGGATAAAAAACAAACGCCTCCATATCACAAAAGAGCATCCAATACTTTACTTTTGTACCTTGTACTATAAAAAGTGCGCTTACACGGCAACAACCTATTAAAAAGACAAAAGAGCAATGATTGATATTTTAGACAGAACAAAATTGTTTGAGATTTTAAGCAAACTACAAGCGGACGATAAACCCAAATTTGGACAAATGACCCCACAACACATGGTGGAGCATTTGGCTTTTGTAGTTCGTTTTTCAAATGGGAGGGAACCTCAACAACACCATTATTCAATAGAAAAAGAGCAAAAAATCAAGGCATTTGTTATTGGAACAGATATTGATATGCCACCAGGTTTTAAATCTCCTGTTTTGCCGACAGAAGGACTTCCAATCCTTCAACTTTCCAATTTAACAAATGCTATTGATCATTTGAAAACGGAATTGAGCGACTTTGATACTTATTTTATTCATCATCCATTGGACAAACCTGTAAATCCGACAATGGGCGAATTGAGTTATCAAGAATGGGTAAGATTTCATAGCAGACATTTTACCCACCATTTTCGACAATTTAGTTTGTATTAAAAGGATCATTGTGCCTGACAGACAAAAATTAAACGAACGAAGAAAAACTACCACCAAACACCATAGCCAATAAGAGAATCATTGGTGGGTGTTTTAAAACACACCAGCAATTGAAAAATATTTTCTTCATATTTACAATGCTACCATCCGTTCTATTCGGGCAAACAGCTACCTTTTCGGCTGACACAACTCTTTTTTATACAGATAAGGACAGCAGAAAAGATATTTATGACAAAATAATGGAAGCCGAATGGGAAATTAACGGGCAGACGCTTCATTATGGCTCAAAACCCATTGCAATTGCTACTGATAATAGGCTTGACACTATTTTATATAAACAAAAAAATAATTCCAAAGTAGATACAATAGTCTGCAACATCAACAAAGCAGGAAATTTCAAGTTTTATTACAGCGAATGTTGTGGGGGCTTTAACATATCTGACGAAACTGGAAGTTTTTTTATCGGGTTAATAATCTTTAGCATCCAAGGACAAGACAACGAAAAGAAATATTTGGGGACACTTGGCGAAACTGGATTACTTGTAAAATCAATCTCTAAAGACACTTTGAGCATAGGATGCAGAAGTGCAATGT